>NZ_JASCOP010000051.1:0-27900 GCF_029959395.1 Stenotrophomonas sp. PS02300 | reverse complement strand
TACTACCCCAGCCGCCGGCAGTCCTCCAGCGCGCTGCGCGTGGTGATCGACGCGCTGCGCGTGTAGCGCTGCGCCCTTATGGGCGCAGCAGGACCTTGCCGTTGCGGCCTGGTTCCAGGCTGGCTTTCGCCGCCTCTGCCACCTGGTCCAGTCCAAACACGGCGTCCACCGGCAGGCTCAGGCCGCCCGCTGCGGCCAGCTTCAGCAGCTCGCCCACCAGCTGGCGCTTCTTCTCGGGGGCCATGTTCTGGCTCACCTTGCTGCCCCAGAACCCCTTCACCACGGCCTGTTTGAAGATCACATCGCCCGAGCCGAGCTGCATCGGCTCGCCGGTCATCGAGCCGAACGACACCAGCGTGCCGCCCTCGCCCAGCAGGCCCAGCAACTCGCCGCTGGCGCGCCCGCCGACCGAATCCACCGCCGCGGCCGCACCCTCGCCCACCCGCGCCTGCACCTGCGCCACCCAGTCCGCCTGCGCGGTGGAAATCGTGTTGTCGATGCCCAGCGCCGCCATCTCGGCCACGCCGGCATCGCGCCGCACCAGGTTCACGCAGTGCACGCCACGCGCCTTGGCCAGCATCGCCAATGCCTTGCCGACCGCGCCATTGGCCGCGTTCTGCACGATCCACTGGCCCGCGTCCACCTGCAGGAATTCCAGCAGCATCAACGCGCTGAGCGGCATCGCGATCAGCTGTGCAGCCGTTTCATCGTGGATGCTGTCCGGCATCGGAATCACCATCCGCGCCGGGGCGATGAACTGCTCGGCCCAGGTCCCATGCACGGAGGCCGCACTGACCCGCTGCCCGACCTGCAGGCTGGTGACGCCCTCGCCCAGCGCGTCGATCACGCCGGTGCCCTCGCTGCCGCCGATGGCGGGCAGTTCGGGCTTGTAGCCGTACTGGCCGCGCACCGTCCACAGGTCATGGTTGTGGATCGGCGCCAGCACGGTGCGGATGCGCACCTCGCCCGCACCCGGTTCAGGCGTAGTGGTTTCACCGCCGTGCAGGACAACGGTCGGGTCACCAAACTGTTCGTGCAATGCAGCGCGCATGCGAATCTCCTATGTCAACGACGATGGCGGTGTGCAGCGACCACGCCCACGCGCGGTGCGCGCCAGGCCCGGGTGCGCAGCAGCAGGGTCTGCAACACCAGCAGCGCGGCCACGGCCAGCGCCAGCACCGCAACGGTATCGGCACCCGGCAGGCGCCAGCCCGATTGCTTGATGTACACGCCCACCAGCGCCCAGATCACCGCCGCCGGGTAGGCGAAGTGACCACGCAGGCGGTAATTCATCACCCATGCCAACAGCGTGGCCAGCGCCAGCAGCACCACGCTCCACGACAGCATGTCGCCGGTCGGCAGCCACTGGTAGGCCACGATCACCTGGGCGGTGTTGAGGAAGGCGGCCATGGTCAGCCAGCCAGCGTGCAGTGCCAGCGGATAGGCGGCAAAGGCGCGCTGCCCGGCACTGGCCGTGGCCGGCGCCGCGCGCACGGCAGCGACCAGCAGGCACAGCAGCGCCAGCCAGATGATGGCCAGCGCCGGCAGGAACGCCTGGTTGGAGAACACCGGCATCCACGCCGCGGTCAGCGCAAAGCCCGCGGCGGCCCAGCCACGCGCGCCGGCGTTGTCATCGGGCCGACGCTGGCGCAGCTGCCACAGCCCGAACGCCACGTCCCACAGGAAGATCAGGCCCCAGATCGAAAATGCGTAGCCAGCCGCGACCAGCAGCGTGGGATAGCGGTCGGAGATCGCACCGTTGGTCGGGCCGAACTGACCGGTCTGGGACAACCATGCCACCAACGGCATGGCCAAGGCGGCCAACAACACGATCCAGCGCATGCACCCACTCCCGCTCAAAGAGCACCGACCATACGCGCATTACGGTTAAGAAGGTGCCACGGCGTGAAACGTACCCACCAACGGTGGGCACCTACCGGTAGCGCGCCACCGTTGGTGGTGCGGCAGTCCGATCAACCAAGCGCGGGATGCTCGTGCCCGTGCTGCAACCCTTTCAACGCGCCGGTACCCCCCACGAAATGGCGCACGATCGGTGCATGCTCGTTGCAGTGCAGCGCCCTGACCTTGTCCTGCAGGGTGCGGTCTTCGGCCGTGACCCGCTCATGCTGGCGCAGGTGCTCGATCCAGGACGGGGTCACGAAATATTCCAGGTGGATGCCCGGCGTGGCCACGTCTTCGGCCACGCCCCAGATCACCGCGCCATCGCGGCGGCGGGTACGGCCGAGCTCACCCAGCAGTGCATGGAACGCGGCGCGGTCGGCATCATCGATGTGGTATTCCACCGTCACCAGCACCGGGCCGCGGTCGTGGGTGACCGGCACCGCCAGCTCCGGCGCAGGCCAATGGCCCGCAGGACGCAGGTCCAGCTCCTCGCTGCCGGCAATGCGCACCCGCCACACCAGCAACCCGCCGATCACCGCACCCACCGCCGCGATGGTCAGCGCCAGCGGAATCGAGGTGCGCTGGGCGATGCTGCCCCAGCTCAGCCCGCCAGCGGCCATGCCCAGCGAGAACACCATGATGTACAGCGACAGCGCGCGCGCCCGCACCCACGCAGGTACGGCCGTCTGCGCCGCGATCTGCAGCGAGGACAGCACGGTGATCCAGGCGAAACCGTTGACCAGCATCGCCAGCGGCAACAGCGCCATGTGCCGCAGCCAGGCCAGGCCGAACAGGCTCAGCGCGCAGGCCAGCGTGGCCAGCAGCACCAGCAGGTCGCGGTCCAGCCGCGCGCGCAGGCTGGGCAGCACCAGTGCGCCACTGACAGCACCAATGCCGATGCAGCCCAGCAGCAGGCCATAGGTGCCCGCCCCGCCGTGCAGTTCGCTGCGCACCACCAGCGGCAGCAGCGCGGTCACCGCACTGGCGAAGAAGAAGAAGCCCGCCGATTTGATCAGCACCGCCTGCAGGCGCCCGGCCCGCAACGCATAGCGCAGACCCGCGCGCAGCCCGGCGCCGAAACCTTCCGGCGGCAGGGTGGAGGCCGCCGCTTCCTGCTTCCAGGTGAACAGCACCCACAGCATCGCCGCAAAGCTCAACGCGTTCAGGCCGAACGCCCACCCCGCGCCCAGCTGCGCCACGATCAGGCCGCCGATGGCCGGGCCAAGCGAGCGCGCGATGTTGATGCCGATTGAATTCAACGCCACTGCCGAGGCCAGCATTGGCCGCGGCACCAGCTCGGACACGATGGCGGCCTGCGCCGGCATCGCCATCGCCGCGCCGCAGCCCATTGCAAAGGTAAGCCCGACCAGCAACGGCGGGGTCAGCAGGTCCAGTGCGGTCAGCGTGGCCAGGGTGGCAGCCACCAGCAGCATCCAGCCCTGGGTGAACAGCAGGTAGCGGCGGCGGTCGACGATGTCGGCCAACGTGCCGGCGGCCAGCGCCAGCAGCACCACCGGCACCGTAGTGGCCGACTGCACCAGCGCCACCATCAATGGCGAACCGGTGCGCTCGGCCATCGCCCACGCGGCGGCCACATCGTTGACCCAGGTGCCGACGTTGCTGCCCAGGATCGCCAGCCACATCGCGCGGAAAAGCTTGATCTTCAGTGGCGACCACGCACCCGGGGCCGCGCTTTCGTGTGTGTTTACCATTGCCATGCTCCTACTACCGATGCAAACAGGGTGTCGCGGCCACCGGCCGCACGCAGGCCGGGACCGGCCTCGAACCAGGCCAGCTGGCCCTTCCAGGTCCAGTGCCGGCTGGCCTCCCAGCTGGTTTCCCACTTGTACTGCTGGCCGATCCGCCGGGGGGTGCCAGCCGTGCCGGGCACGGCGGCCAGCGGTGCCGGCGTGGTGTACACCGCATCACTGCGGCGGTGCTTCCAGGCCAGCTGCCAGCCAATCTCGGTGGTCAGGCCCGGGCGCGGGGTCAATGCCAGGGTCGGCTGCACGTCCATCAGGTTGGCCGGCGCCAGCAGGCTGGCTTCGCTGAAGTACGCCGACTTGGGGTACATCGCGTTGAAGGTGTCCAGGCGGCGATCGTGCGCGTCGCGGTCGCCGCTGGCGATATCCAGCTTGATGCCCAGGCGCGGCTGCCAGCGATGGCCGGGCCAGCGCAGCCCACTGTCGCTGGCAAGCGTCCAGGCACGGATGGCCAGGTCGCCCTGCGCGCGCGACAACGTGCCGCGCTGCGCGACCAGTTCGATGTTGGCGTCCCAGTGCGGCTGCAGCGCGAACCAGCGCGCGCCCAGCGAGGTACGACGCTCGTCGCCCACCGCACTGGCAAAGCGCGCACCGTCGCGACCATAGCCGAGCAGGTACAGGTCCAGCCCGTTGCCGGGCCGTGCGCCCTGCCACGTGGCATAGCTGCCGACCAGGAACTGGCCCTTGTCGCTGCGGTCGTCGAAGGCGCCCATGCGGTTGTCGACCGGGCGCAGCGCCATCACGTCCAGCGTGAGCGCACCCTGCTGCCAACGCCCGCGCACGCCGTCGAAGGCCAGCCGGATGTTGGGGCCATCGCGTACCGACAGCAGCCGCGAGCTGCCATAGGCCGCCTCCTGCCGCCCGAGCTGCCAGGACAGGCGCTCACCGTGCCAGCGCAGGTAGCCCTGCTGCAGGTCCAGCGCACCACGGTCGGTGCCACCGGGCCCGCCAGCGCGGCCCTGCTCGGCATGCACGCCCAGCTGCACCCTCCCTTCCCAACGTTCCCGCGTGACGGTCACCGAACCCAGCGCACGCAGCAGGCCGTAGCCATCTTCGCGGCCCTGGATGCCGAAACGGGTCGGGTCGTAATACATGCCGCGCAGGCGCACGGAAGCATCCAACTGAACCTCGCTACCGCCGTCCAGCGCGATACAGCGGCCCGATGCATCCGGCGTGCACGCGAACGCCAGCGTCGGCAGGGCCGACGCCAGCGCCAGGCTCAGAAGGCGAAGCACGAACATCCCAGCGCGCCCCAGAACGCGTTCGGCGCCTCCGTTGGCACCGCATGCGCCGCCGCGTGGCCGTGGCCATGGGTGCGGCAGGCACCTGCGCCGTGACCGTGTGCATGCGCATGCGCCACCAGCCCGGTGGCCGCGCCGCCGACGTGGTAGCCGCCAAAGCGGTTCACCGGCGACCAGTCCGGCATCGCCGGCGGCAGGGTCGGCGCGAGCGGGCCGAAGTCTCCCTCGCCATGCACCACGCGGCCGCCGACCACGGTGAGCACGCTGGTGATATCGGCAATGGCGGCATCGTCCACCGCGAAGAAGTCCGACGAGAGCACGCAGAAGTCCGCCAGCTGGCCGACCGCCAGCGTGCCCTTGCGGCCGTCATCGCCGGAGAACCAGGCACTGCCCTGGGTCCACAGGCGCAGCGCTTCCTCGCGCTCGAGCAGGTTCTCTTCGCCATACAGCGCCAGTCCGCCCACCGTGCGCCCGGTGACCAGCCACGACAGCGCCACCCACGGGTTGTAGCTGGCCACGCGGGTGGCATCGGTACCGGCGCCGACCGGCACGCCCGCCTGCAGCATGCGCCGCACCGGTGGGGTGTGCCGCGCCGCGTCCGCGCCATAGCGCTGCACGAAGGCCTCGCCCTGGTAGGCCATGCGGTGCTGGATCGCCAGCCCCCCGCCAAGCGCGCTGATGCGGTCGATGTTGCGCGGGGTGATGGTCTCGGCGTGGTCGATGAACCAGTGCAGGCCGTCGAACGGAATCTCGCGGTTGACCTGCTCGTACACATCCAGGATGCGGTCGATGCTTTCATCGTAGGTGGCGTGGATGCGGAACGGCCAGCGCTTCTCCACCAGCAGCTTGACCACTTCCTCCAGCTCCGGTTCCATGCCTGCCGGCAGCTCCGGGCGCGGTTCGTTGAACAGCTCGAAATCGGCTGCGGAGAACACCAGCATTTCGCCGGCGCCGTTGTGGCGCAGCAGGTCATCGCCCTGGCGCGGCGTGAGGATCTCGCTCCAGTGCTGGAAGTCCTGCACTTCCTTGCCCTTGTTCTGGGTGAACAGGTTGTAGGCGATGCGCACCGTCAGTTCACCGTCGCGATGCAGCTGCTCGATGACCTGGTAATCCTCGGGGTAATTCTGGAAGCCGCCGCCGGCATCGATCACCGAGGTGATCCCCAGCCGGTTCAACTCGCGCATGAAATGCCGGGTGGAATTGGCCTGGTATTCGATCGGCAGGCGCGGGCCCTTGGCCAGCGTCGCATACAGGATCAGCGCGTTCGGCTTGGCCAGCAGCAGGCCGGTGGGGTTGCCCAGGCTGTCGCGCGCGATCTGCCCGCCCGGCGGGTCGGGCGTGTTCCTGTCGTACCCACACGCGCGCAGCGCGGCGCGGTTGAGCAGCGCGCGGTCGTACAGGTGCAGCAGGAACACCGGCGTGTCCGGCGCGATGGCGTTGATCTCGGCCAGGGTCGGCAGGCGCTTTTCCACGAACTGTTCGGCCGTGAAGCCGCCCACCACGCGCACCCACTGCGGCGCCGGGGTGTTGTCGACCTGCGCCTTGAGCATGGCCATCGCATCGGACAGCGAGCGCAGCCCGTCCCAGCGCAGCTCCAGGTTGTAGTTGAGGCCACCGCGGATCAGGTGCGTATGGCTGTCGTTGAGCCCGGGCACCAGCCGGCGGCCGCCGGCGTCGATCACCGTCACCTCGGTCAGGCCGGCGCGCACCTGCGCTTCGGTACCAATGGCGGCGATACGGCCATCGACCACCGCCAGCGCATCCGCCTGCGGCAGGCGCGGGTCGAGCGTGGTGATGCGGGCATTGCGGATGAGCAGCGTGGTCATGGGTTTCTCTCTTCAATCAAGGGTGCAACGCCAGCGCGCCGGGACCGGCCAGGGCGATGGCGCACAGCGCCAGCGTCCAGAACAACGGGTATTCCATGCCGCCGCGCATCCAGAACCAGCCCTTGGGCAGGGCCAGCACGGCGGTCATCGCCAGGAACAGCGCCGCGACCGTAGCCGCGATGCGCGCCTGCCAACCCAGCAGCACCGCCAACCCGGACAGCACCTGCACCACCGCCAGCAGCAGCGGCGCCGGTGCCGGCGCCGGCAGGCCGAAGCCGCGCAGTTCGTCGGCGAAGCCGGCCAGCCCGGGGCCCCCGAACCAGCCGAACAACTTGCCCAGCGCATGCGGCAGCAGGAACCCGCCCGCTGCCAGCCGCAGCACCAGCAGGCCCAGGTCCAGGCCGGTGGCGCCGCCCATGCTCAGTGGCCGCCTTCCTGCGCGCCGAACATGCTCTTGGCGTACTGGATGCCGATGCCGTAGCCGCCGGCGTGTTCGCGGGCGATCCCGGTGGTGAGGTCATAGGTGGCGCCGCGGCCCCAGTCGCGCTGCAGTTCCAGCAGGTACTGCACCGAGGTGACCGGCACCGCGCCGGCCTGCACCATGCGGGTCACCGCACGCTCGTGCGCTTCATCGCTGACATCGCCACAGGCATCGGTGATCACATAGACCTCGAAGCCCTGCTCGATCGCCGACAGTGCCGGCCCGACGATGCAGACGCTGGTCCACAGGCCGGCAAGCACCACGCGCTTCCTGCCGATGCGGTTGATCTCATCGATCACCGGCTGGTCTTCCCACGAATTCATGGTGGTGCGGTCGAACACCTTCTGGCCGGGGAAGATCGGCGCGATCTCCGGGAACATCGGGCCGGAGAACGACTTCTCGGCCACGGTGGTCAGCACCACCGGCACCTTGAAGCCGGCCGCGCCCTTGGCGACCAGCGCGACGTTGTTGCGCAGCGCGGCGATATCGATGGTGCGGGTGGCGAAGGCCATCTGCGACTGGAAGTCGATCAGCACCAGGGTGTGATCGGCAGGCGACAGCAACGAAGCGCCGGGGACGGCGGTGGCGGTGGTCATGGGAAGTTCCTGGAGGGTCGAGTCCGCTCATGGTCGCCGCGAAGATGGAATCGCCCTACCCCCCTTGGGTGGTGGCTGCGGCTACTCTTTTGGGGGAGATGCCCGCAGGGCTAGCGCATTGGCGCACGCGGGCGCCTGCCCCAAAAGGGTAGTCGTGCGCTGCCCCTGGCCTGCGACAATCCCCGCATGCCGCATGCGTCCCCCGTGTTCCGTTCCCTTGCCCCGCTTGCCGCGTGGCGGGCGATGCGTGGCGTGCTGCTGCCGATGCTGCTGGCCATGCTGGCGCCGCTGCCGGCCGTCGCCGCCAGCCTGGCCGCCTACGAGCACAGCGCCTGGGTGGTTGGCCAGGGCGCGCCGGGCGACATCTGGGATATCGCCCAGCAGCGCGATGGCCGGTTGCTGCTGGCCACCGGCGCGGGCCTGTACCGCTTCGACGGGCGCCAGTTTGAACGGGTGGCCCCGCCCAATGGCAGCTCATTCCCCTCGGCCAACATGACCTCGCTGACCGTCGATCCGGACGGCACGCTGTGGATTGCCTACTACAACGCCGGCATCACCCGCCTGGACGCACACGGCTCACGCGACTTCGGCAGCCGCGACGGCCTGCGCCCGGGGCTGATTCCGCGCATGGAACGCGATGCCAGCGGCCGCCTGTGGGCCGCATCGGACGCCGGCCTGCGCTGGTTCGACGGCGAACGCTGGCAGGCGCCGACGGCCGCCATGGGCATTGGCGATATCGCGGCGCACTGGGCGCTGCGTGACCCCACCGGAACGCTGTGGCTGCTGGCCGGCGGTGAGCTGTGGCGCCTGCGCGCGCACGCCACCCGTTTCGAACGCATGCAGCTGGCGGTGTCACGGTTTTCCTCGCTCGCGCTGCGCGGCGATGGCCAGGTGTGGTTGGCCGACCGCCAGCAGGGCGTGATGCCGCTTGCCGATGCGCACGGGCTGCTGTCCGCCGCGCATCGCCAAGCCCACTGGCTGCCGGGGCTGTTGGCCGGGCGCATCCGCTTTGCCGCCGATGGCAGCCTGTGGGGCAGCTTCGTGTCCAATGGGGGCATCTTCCATGTCGATGCCGACGGCCACGGGGGACATCGGATCGAGCGCTTCGACGCCGCGCAGGGCCTGGCCTCCACCACCGCCGGACCGCTGCTGCAGGACCGCGAAGGCAATCTCTGGGTGGGCTCCAACCTGGGCCTGAACCGCTTCCGCGAGCACCAGGTGCGGGCGCTGGCGCTGCCCGGCCCGGCCGATCCGCTGCGCACCCTGTTCCGCACGCCCGGCGGCGAGGTGGTCGGCTACGGCAAGGACCTGCAGCCGATGGCGCTTCGCCGCGACCTGCTGAATGCGGCCCCAGCGCAACGCCTGCCCGCGGCGCAGGCCCCGTCGCAGCCGCTGTGGCTGACCGAGTGGGATGCCCTGCTGCGGATCGACCAGGGCCGGCGCACGCCGCTGGCACCGCCGGGCATCCCCGCGCCACTCGTGCTGCGCGCGATGCTGGCGGTGGGCCCTGACGAGGCCTGGTTCTGCTTCCGCGCCGATACCGTGCTGCACTACCACGTGGGGCGCTGGAAGCAGGACCCGGCCCTGCCGCCGCTGTCGTGTACCGCGCTGGCCGGCGGCGACGACGGCGCCGTGGCGATCGGTTACCCGGATGGCACGCTGCGGGTCGGGCACGGCGGCAACTACCGCCACTACACCCGCGCCGATGGCCTGGACGTGGGCCCGGTGACCGCAACCGCCCTCACCGGCGGCCGGACCTGGGTCGCCGGCGAGAACGGCCTGGCCCTGCTCGGTCGTGACGGTCGCTTCCGCACCGCGCTGGCCGCCAGCCCCGGGGTGTTCGAAGGCATCACCGGGATCGCGCGCGACCGCCGCGGCCACTACTGGTTCAACGGCAGCCGCGGCCTGGTGCGGGCCGACGCTGCCACGCTGGAACGCGCGATCGATGCCGGCGAGGAAACCGCACCGCGCCTGTACGACACCGCCGATGGGATGCCCGGCATCGCCACCCAGGCCACCCCGGTATCCAGCGCGGTGCTGGCCGCCGATGGCCTGCTGTGGGTGGCGACCAACCAGGGGCTGGCCTGGCTGGATACGCTGCAGGACCACCCCAATGCACCGCCGCTGCTGCCGCATGTCGACACCGTCACCTACGGCCGACGCCAGCAACCGCTGCGCGACGGCCTGCAGTTGCCGGCCGGCACCGCACAGCTGCAGATCGACTACCTGGCCGTGTCGCTGGCACGGCCCGAGCGCACCCGCTACCAGCACCGCCTGATCGGACTGGACGCGCAATGGCAGGAGGCCGGCAGCCTGACCCGCGCGTTCTACACCAACCTGCCACCGGGCCCGTACCGTTTCGAGGTCCGCGCCGCCAACGAAGACCAGGTCTGGAGCACGGCGGTCGCCCAGCGCAGTTTCACCATCGCACCGATGTGGTACCAGACCCTGTGGTTCAGCGCCGCCTGCGTGCTGGCGATGCTGGCCCTGCTGGCGCTGGCCATGCGCCTGCGCAGCCGCAGCCTGACCCAGCTGGTGCGGGCGCGCCTGCAGGAACGCCATGCCGAACGCGAGCGCATCGCGCGCGAACTGCACGACACCCTGCTGCAGGGCACCCAGGGCCTGATCCTGCGCCTGCATGCGGTAAGCCATTCGGCGCACGCCACCCCGGAAGTACGCGAAGCGCTGGAGGCGGCCATGCAGGCAGCCGAGAGCGCGCTGGCCGAAGGCCGCGAACGGGTCAACCGGCTGCGCGACGGCAGCGACGATTACCAGGACCTGGGCGCCTCGCTGGCGCAGGTGTATGGCGAGCGCGCCGCCGACAGCCGCAGCCCGTCGTTGCGCCTCAACGTGGAAGGCACCCCGAAGCCGCTGCGCCACGATGCCGCCGAAGAGGTCTTTTTGATCGGGCGGGAGGCGCTGCTGAACGCCCTGCAGCATGCCGCCGCCGAAGCGGTGGACATCGAGCTGGTCTACGCGCGCCGCGGCCTGCGCCTGCACATCCGCGACGACGGCAGCGGCCTGCCGGCCACCCTGCCCGACGGCCGCTGGGGATTGGTGGGCATGCGCGAACGCGCCGAACGGCTCGGCGGGCGCCTGCGGCTGTGGTCGCGCCCCGGCGTGGGCACTGAAATAGAATTGTTCCTGCCTGGCGAGCGCATCTATCGCCACCCCCGCCGGCGCTGGTACGGGCGGCGGACTTCCGGAGAGACCGCATGACCGCTGCATCCCTGCCGATCGGCATCCTGGTGGTCGACGACCACCCCCTGCTGCGCGACGGCTTGGCCGCGCTGCTCGGCCTGCAGCCGGACATGCGCCTGCTCGGTGAAGCGGCCGATGGCGAAGAAGCGGTGGCCCAGTACCTGGCCTTGCAGCCGGACGTGGTGCTGATGGACCTGCAGCTGCCCGGCGTGGACGGGGTGGAAGCGATCACCCGCATCCGCCACCTCGACCCGCGCGCGCGCATCATCGTGCTCACCACCTACCGCGGCGATGTACGCGCGGTGCGCGCGCTGCAGGCCGGGGCCAGCGGCTACCTGCTCAAGGACATGCTGCGCCACGAACTGGTGGACACCATCCGCACCGTGCACAGCGGCCGCCGCGCCGGCATTCCGGCCACGCTGGCGGCCAGCATCGCCGCGCACGTGGTCGAAGACAGCCTGTCCCCACGCGAAACCGAAGTGCTGGGCCACGTCGCCGGTGGGCGCTCGAACAAGAGCATCGGCGAGCAGATGCGCATCTCCGAACAGACGGTCAAGGCACACATGAAGAACATCATGGAAAAACTGGGCGCCCGCGACCGCACCCACGCGGTAACCCTGGCCCTCAAGCGCGGCATCATCACCCTCGACACCGACCCGTAACGCCGGGCGCTGCCCCGCAACCACGCAATCCAGGCCGAAACTCACCGCAACCGAACCACCAGACTGCAACCCGCAGCCACGGTAGCGAGCGTCGCCACCCCGCTCCACCCAAAGTGCGCCAGCACCACCGCGCCCAGTGCCCCACCGGCGGCCATCCCCAGGAACACCCCGGTGAACAGCAGCGCATTGAGCCGGCTGCGCGCTTCCGGCGCCAACCCATAGACCAGCGTCTGGTGCGATACCAGCGCCGCCTGGAACCCGAAGTCGAACACCACCGCACTGATCGCCAGCAGCGGCACGATCGCCACCCGCGGCAACCACGCATCCAGCAGCAGCATCGCAAACCCCAGCAGCGCAATCCCGATCGCGATGCGCGCCACCGCATGGCTGCCGAGTCGATCCGCCCAGCGCCCGGCCAGCGGTGCCGCCAACGCGCCGGCAGCACCGGCAATACCGAAGGCGCCGGCCACCGCGCTGCCCAGCTGGTAGCGGTCGTGCAGCATCACCGCCAGGGTCGACCAGAACGCACTGAAGCCCACCGCCAGCAGCCCCTGCGCGAACACCGCACGGCGCAGCTGCGGCTGCCCGCGCCACAGGTGGGCTAGCGAGCGCAGCAGCGCCGGATAACGCAATGACGTGGTCGGGGCCAGGTGCGGCAGCTCGCGCGCCAGCACCAGCGCCATCACCACCACCGAGCCGGCCGCGATACCGAACATGGCCCGCCAGCCCAGTGCCTCGGCGACCAGCCCGCTGGCCACCCGCGACAGCAGGATGCCCAGCAGCAGTCCGGTCATCACCTTGCCCACCACCGCGCCACGCTCGGCTTCCGGCGCCAGCATCGCCGCCGACGGCACCACGTCCTGGGCCACGGTGGCCATCAACCCGATCAACAGGCTGGCCAGCAGCAGCGTGGGCAGGCTGCCCGACAGCGCGGCCCCGGCCAGCGCGGCGGCCAGCACCAGCGACTTGAGCAGGATCAGCTGGCGGCGGTCGAACCGGTCGCCCAGCGGGGCCAGCAGCAGGATGCCCAGCGCATAGCCCAGCTGGGTCAGCGTCGGCACCATGCCGGTGGCCTGCGCATCGCTGCCCAGGCCGCTGGCGATGACGCCCAGCATCGGCTGGCTGTAGTAGATCGAGGCCACCGAGAACCCGGCCCCGGCCGCCATCGCGACGATCAGCCGCGACGGCACCGCAGGCCGGGCGGCGGCAACCACCGGGATATGCACGCTGGACATGAGCCACTCCACGCTTGAAGAAAGTGGCGCAAGCATCGCGCTTGGAAAGCCTGGCGTGTAGTAGGCTTCGGTACATATCCATCATACGAAGGTTGTATGAGCATCCCCTCCCCGGCGCCCGGTGCGGACCGGATCGACCTGCTGCACACCTTCGTCCGCATCGTCGAAAGCGGCAGCCTGTCTGCCGCCGCCGTGCAGCTGGGCACCACCCAACCCACCGTCAGCCGGCGCCTGCAGGCGCTGGAACGGTTGTTCGGCCTGCACCTGATCAAGCGGTCCACCCACCAGATGACGCTTACCGACGACGGCGAGCGCTGCTATGCGCACGCACGCGCCCTGGTGGACGACTGGGATGCGATCCAGGCCGACCTGCGTGGTGAAGTGGACGTGCCGCGCGGGCGCCTGCGCGTGGTGGTGCCGCATGCCTTCGGCCAGGCGCAGCTGCTGGACCCGATGCTGCAGTTCATGGCCCGCCATCCCCAGGTCACCCTGGAATGGATGCTGGAAGACCAGCCGGTGGACTTCATTGCCGACGGCATCGACTGCGCCATCCGCGTGGGACGCGTGGAGGAACCGCAACTGGTGGCGGTGCCGCTGGCCGAAGTGCCGCGGATCGTCATCGCCGCGCCCTCGCTGCTGGACGCCGCCGACCCACGCGACCCCGCCCTGCTGCCCGGACTGCCGTGGATCGCCCTCACCACGTTCTACCGCGACCGCTTCACCCTGCTGCCGGCCGATGACGGTCCGGCGCTGCGGGTGGACATCCAGCCGCGCCTGCTCACCGACAACCTGTTCGTGGCGCGCCGCGCGGCCCTGTCCGGTCTGGGCGCGGCGGTGGTGTCGGCGTGGCTGGTAGGCGATGACCTGCGCGAAGGCCGGCTGGTGCAGCTGGTGCCCGGTTGGGAGGCACCGCCGTTGCCGGTGCACCTGGTCTATCCCGCCGCGCGCCAGATCCCCTCGCGGCTGCGCGCCTTCATCGACGCCATGAAGGCCAGCCTGCCGCATACCCATGGGATGCGCTCGTTGCCGATGCCCTCACCTTGATAACATAGCCTCTGCTATATTCGACCGCATGAGCGCGGACCCCACCTCTCCGACCACCACCGCCTGGCCCCAGGCCACTGGCAATCGCCCCAGCCTGGGCGAGATGCATGCCAGCGTGGCCGTGCCCAGCGGGGGGCACTGGTGGTTCCGGCTGCTGGCCTTCCTCGGCCCGGGCTACATGGTGTCGGTGGGCTACATGGACCCGGGCAACTGGGCCACCGACATTGCCGGTGGCGCGCAGTTCGGCTACCTGCTGCTGTCAGTGATCCTGCTCTCCAACCTGATGGCCATCGTGCTGCAGGGGCTGTCGGCGCGGCTGGGCATCGCCACCGGGCGCGACCTGGCGCAGGCCTGCCGCGACCATTTTTCAAAGCCGGTGAACCTGTGCCTGTGGGTGCTGTGCGAGATCGCGATCATCGCCTGCGACCTGGCCGAAGTGATCGGCACCGCCATCGCGTTGAAGCTCCTGTTCGGGCTGCCGCTGATGATGGGCGCGATCATCACCGCCGTGGACGTGGTGCTGGTGCTGTGGCTGATGCATCGCGGCTTCCGCGCGCTGGAAGCGTTCGTGATCGCCCTGCTGCTGGTGATCTTCGCCTGTTTCGCGGTGCAGATCGCGCTGGCCGCGCCGCCGCTTCAGGCGGTGCTGGGCGGTTTCATTCCGCGCGCGGAGGTGGTCACCAACCCGCATGCGCTGTACCTGGCCATCGGGATCATCGGGGCCACGGTGATGCCGCACAACCTGTACCTGCATTCGTCCATCGTGCAGACCCGCGCCTACCCGCGCACCGACAGCGGCCGGCGCAGCGCGCTGCGCTGGGCGGTGACCGACAGCACCATCGCGTTGATGCTGGCGTTGTTCATCAACGCCTCGATCCTGATCTTGGCGGCGGCGGTGTTCCATGCCAACGGGCGCACCGACGTGCAGGAGATCGAGCAGGCCTATGAGCTGCTGGCGCCGATGCTCGGGGTCGGGGTGGCCTCGACCTTGTTCGCGGTGGCGCTGCTCGCCTCGGGCATCAACTCCACGGTGACCGCCACCCTGGCCGGGCAGATCGTGATGGAAGGGTTCCTGCGCCTGCGCATCGCGCCGTGGGCGCGCCGCCTGCTGACCCGTGGCATCGCCATCGTGCCGGTGGTGATCGTCACCGCGATCTATGGCGAACAGGGCACGGCGCGGCTGCTGGTGCTGAGCCAGGTGGTGCTGTCGATGCAGCTGCCGTTCGCGGTGATTCCGCTGGTGATGTTCGTCGGCGACAAGGCACGCATGGGCAAGCTGGTGGCCCCGCGATGGCTGTTGACGCTGGCCTGGGTGATTGCCGCGGTGATCGTGGTGCTCAACGTGAAGCTGTTGGCCGAGACGTTGATGGGGTGATCAGGGGTTGGCGATACGCGTTGGCCGCGTAGAGCCAGGCCCTGCCTGGCTGCTCTTGACCTCAATCACGGTTGAGGTGGCACAGTCCGTTCAATCCCCTCGAGAAGCGCCGACATGACGAACGCAGCATCGCCACCCAGCCACCACGACCTCTGGAACGGCCCCGCCGGCGACGCCTGGGTAAAGGCACAGTCCCTGCTCGACGGCATGTTCGCCGGCTTCGAGCCGATTCTTGCCGATCCCATCGCCGCCGAGCCCGATGCGCGCGTGCTCGACGTCGGCTGCGGCACCGGCGCGGTCTGCCTGGCCATTGCCGATCGGCTGGGCCCGCAGGGCCGCTGCAGCGGCGTGGATATCTCCGCGCCGATGATCGCCGTGGCACGTGAGCGGGCGCTGGCTGCCGGCAAGGCCATCGATTTCACCGTGGGCGATGCCCAGCAGCATCCCTTTGCCCCCGCCAGCCTGGACCGCATCGTGTCGCGGTTCGGGGTGATGTTCTTCGATGATCCGGTGCGCGCGTTCGGCAACCTGCGGCAGGCGCTGCGTCCCGGCGGCGTGCTGCATGCCATTGCCTGGCGCAGTCCGGGCGAGAATCCGTTCATGACCACCGCCGAGCGCGCCGCAGCGTCGCTGCTGACCCTGCCGGCGCGGGCCGAAGGTGGGCCGGGGCAGTTTGCGTTTGCCGATGCGGACAGGGTTCGGGCGATTCTGGACCAGAGCGGATGGGACCACATCGACGTCGCGCCGCTCGATGTGGAATGCAGCATCGCCCGCGACGACCTGCCAACGTACGTGTCATTGCTGGGGCCGGTCGGGCAGGCGTTGCGGGCCGGGGGGTTGGATCCGGACGTCCGGCAGCGGGTGCTGTCGACCGTGGTCGACGCCTTCGCACCGTTCGTGCGGGGCGATCGGGTGGTGTTCACCGCCGCGTGCTGGTCGATCCGGGCCTCGTAACCGCGAACCGACCAGAACCCACGTCACCACGAGGGCGCCATTCGTCCCGGGTGACCGTCATTCGGCCCCAGGCCAATGACACCAACGGTTGACGGGCACATGCTGGGGTCATCGCCCTCTGCCTGTGACCGCCATGAAACGTCGTGACTGCCTGAAAGCCGGCCTCGCCCTGCCCTTGCTTCCGTTGGTCCAGAAGGCCGCTGCGGGCAACGCAACGGCGTCACGCAATGCCCTCGCCCGGGTCCGTCCTGGTACCGCCGGATGGCCGTCGGCCGATGAATGGGACCAGCTGTCCCGCGCCGTCGGTGGACGGTTATCGGTGCCGGTCTCACCGTTCCTCGGTGATGCTGCCACGCGCGCCGAGGCACTGGCGCAGATCCAGAACCCGTTCTTCATCGGCGACCAGCCCGCGTTGACCCAGACCAGTGGCTACCACGGGGCGTGGCTGTCGCGGCCCAGCGCGCGGGTGGTGGCAGCCACCAACAGCGCCGATGTCGCCGCCGCGGTCGACTTCGCGCGGCGGCACCGGCTGCGGCTGGTGGTCAAGGGCGGCGGGCACAGCTACCACGGCACCTCCTGCGCGCCCGATTCGCTGCTGGTCTGGACGCGCGCCATGAACGCGGTGGAGCTGCACGATGCCTTCGTAGCGCAGGGCGCACCGACCGGTACCGCATCGCAACCCGCGGTCAGCTTGGGCGCCGGCGCGATGTGGATCGATGCCTACGATGCGGTCACCACGCGCAAAGGTCGCTACGTCCAGGGCGGCGGCTGCACCTCGGTGGGCGTCACCGGGCTGGTCACCGGCGGCGGCTTCGGCAGCTTCTCCAAGGGGTTCGGCACGGCAGCGGCCAGCCTGCTCGAAGCCGAGCTGGTCACCGCCGACGGCCGTGTGCGGGTGGTCAATGCGACCCAGGATCCCGAGCTGTTCTGGGCGCTGAAGGGCGGCTGCGCCGGCAGCTTTGGCGTGGTGAGCCGGATCACGCTGCGCACCCATGCCCTGCCGACCACGTTCGGCGGCGTGTCGATGAAGGTCAAGGCAGACAGCGACGCGTCCTTTCAGGCACTGGCCGCCGAAGTGCTGCGCTTCTACCGCGAAGCGCTGTGCAACCCGCAGTGGGGCGAACAGCTGCGCTTCGACAGCCATCGCACGTTCGCGGCGTCGATGGTGTTCCAGGGGCTGAGCCAGGAACAGGCCGCGGCGGTGTGGGCGCCGTTTGCGGCGTGGGTGGCCGCGCGCCCGCAGTACACGGTGATCGATCCCCTGCACGCGTTGGCGTTGCCCGCCCAGCACATGTGGGACGCGGACTTCTTCCGCAGGCATGCCCCGACGCTGATCGCCGAAGACACCCGCGTGGGCGCGCCGGCCACGCACATGCTGTGGAAGGGCGACCAGGGCCAGGTCGGCTGGTACCTGCATGGCTATGCCTCGGCGTGGATGCCTTCCGCACTGCTGGGCGATGCCCGGCGCGATGCCGCCGCCGCAGCCATCTGCAGCGCCGCCGCGCACATGCCGGTGGAACTGCACTGCAACAAGGGCCTGTTCGGCGCACCGGCCGATGCCCTCGCGGCCAGCCGCGATACCGCCATGCATCCGGCGGTGCTGGATGCCTTCGCGCTGGCGCTGATCGGCAACGCCGGCGGCCCGGCCTTTGCCGGCAGCGGCGGCACGGTGGACGAAGCCGAAGCGCGTGGCGCCAGCGCCAAGGTCAGCCGTTCCTATGACGCGCTGCGCGCGGTGCTGCCTGCCGCGCCGACCTACGTTTCCGAGTGCGATTTCTTCCAGCGCGACTGGCAGCAATCGTTCTGGGGCCCGCACTACCCGCGGCTGCTGGCGGCCAAGCGACGCTACGACCCGGACGGGTTGTTCGTGATCCATCACGGCGTGGGCAGCGAAGGCTGGAGCGCGGACGGCTTCGAACGGCGCAGCTGACGCGGCGCCCGCACTGGCTTAGGCTGCGGGACACCCGCCCGCTGCTGGAGTTCGCCCCGTGCCGTCGTCCACGCTCGCCGTACCCGCCCTGCTCTGCCTGTCCATCGCCGCCGCGCTGCTGCCCGGCACCGCTGTCGCACAGACCGCACCCACCGCCGCGAGCGTGCCGCAGGCGCAGGGCTTCAATGCACTGCTCGACGCACAGACCATGGCCGCGATCAACGCCGATCCCGAACTGAAAACCCTGCTCGGGATCAGCGGCGACGGCGCGGCCGATACCTCCGACCGGCTCACCGACGTGTCGCTGGCCCAGCGCGAGGTCAACCGGCGCTTCCTTGCCGACAACCTGGCCGCGATCAAGGCGTGGAAGGGCGCGCCGCTGGACCCGCAGCAACAGCTCAGCGACGGCCTGGCGCGCTGGTTCTACCAGGCGCAGATCGACCTGATGGCGGTGCCGTGGGCCGCGGCGTGGCTGCCAGTGGGCGGCAGCACCTATGCGGTGGACCAGTTGTTCAGCCTGCCGGTGAACCTGCCGCAGTTCTTCGACAACCAGCATGCCGTCACCGACGTGACCAGTGCGCGCCACTACATCGCGCGCCTGAACGCGATGGGCAGCAAGCTGGACCAGGTGCGCGCCAACCTGGACATGCAGGCTGCGCAGGGCGTGGTGCCACCGGAACTGGCCCTGGCCGGCGCGGCCAGCCAGTTCCGCACGCTGCTCACGCCCGCGCCGAAGGACAGCCTGTGGGTGGGTTCGCTGCAGCGCAAGCTGGACAAACTGCCGGCCATTCCCGCCGCCGAACGCGCCGCCCTGGTCGAACAGGCCACCGTGGCCGTGCGCGATTCGGTCAACCCCGGCTACCAGCGCCTGCTCGACCGCGTGCAGGCCCTGCAGGCCACCCACCCCGGCAACAAGGGCATGTGGGCGCTGCCGCATGGCGATGCGTTCTATAACGCGGCCCTGCGCTGGTACACCAGCACCGACCTGGGCGCCGATGCCATCCACCAGATCGGCCTGGACGAAGTGGCGCGCCTGGAAAAAAGCATGGACGCGCGCCTGCGCGAGATCGGCCTGCGCGACGGCACCGTGGCCGAGCGCATCCGGGCATTGGGCGACGATCCGCGTTACCGCTACGCCGACAGCGATGCCGGCCGCAGGGAACTGATCGGCGACATCGAACAGCGCCTGCGCGACCTCGACCCGCTGCTGCCCACCTACTTCGGCCACCTGCCGCCGCAGAAGCTGCTGGTGCAGCCGGTGCCGGCGCACATGCAGGCCACCTCGCCCGGCGGCTACTACTACCCGCCGGCGATGGACGGCTCGCGCCCCGGCACCTTCTTCATCAACCTGGGCGACATGGCCTCCAACACCCGCTGGAGCACGCCCACCCTGACCTACCATGAAGGGTCGCCGGGCCATCACTTCCAGATCTCGATCGGGCAGACCCTGACCGACCTGCCGCTGCTGCGCCGCAGCCTCAACCCCAGCGCGTTTTCCGAAGGCTGGGCGCTGTACGCCGAGCAGCTGATGGCCGAAGCCGGCGTCTACCGCGACGACCCGGCCGGCGACATCGGCCGGCTGCAGGCCGAGATGTTCCGCTCGGTGCGGCTGGTGCTGGATACAGGGCTGCACCGCAAGCGCTGGACGCCGGAACAGGCCGTGGCTTACATGCGCGGGAAGACCGGCATGACCGAGGCCGACGTGCGCATCGAAGTGAACCGCTACCTGGTGCAGCCGGGCCAGGCGTCGTCCTACAAGATGGGCCAGCTGCGCCTGCTCGCACTGCGTGCCAAGGCGCAGCAGCAGCTGGGCGACCGTTTCGACATCCGCGCCTTCCATGACCTGATCCTGGGCAACGGCGCAATGCCGATGACCGTGGTGGAACAGGCCGTGGACGCATGGGTGGCCAGTGGCGGAGGCGATCCGCGTCGCGCGCCGTGACCGGTAGAAATACCTAGGCCGCTTCGGTGTAACTCCGCTTGTCCGCCCGGTAACGGGTGCGCACAGTGGGTCATGGCCTGCCCCGCAGGCCCGGACCTACAGGAGAACACCATGCGTTCCTGCCGTAGCTGCCTGCTGCTTGCAGCCGTGCTGGCCGTCCCGCTGGCGTTGCCCATCGCCAGCGCCGCACCGCCCGTTGCCGTTGCCGATACCGCTGCAGCCGCCACCGTCGATCCCGAGGCGATCGGCGCGTTGACCCGCATGGGCAAGGCACTGCGTGCGCTGCCGCAGTTCAGCATGGCCGCCACCACGCGCACCGAGTACGTGCTGGATGACGGGCAGAAACTGGCCCTGGCCGGCACCGTGGATTACAAGGTGCTGGGGCCGGACCGCTTCTTCGTGGAAATCCGCAGCGACCACCAGCACCGGCAGCTGTTCTACGACGGCCACACCCTGACCATCTACTCGCCGAAGCAGAAGTACTACGCCACCGTGGAAAACCTGGACCGCAGCAGCCAGGCGCTGCTCAGCGATTCGGCCACCCGGCTGGGCGTGGAATTCCCGCTGGCCGACCTGTTCCTGTGGGGCACCCCGGGGTTCCCGACCCAGGGCATCACCTCCGCGTTGTTTGTCGGCAGCGAACGCATCGATGGCGAGCCGACCCGGCACTACGCCTTCCGCCAGCCCGGCGTGGACTGGCAGGTGTGGATCTCCGACAAGAACCAGTTGCCCCGCCAACTGTTGATCACCAGCCACTCCGATCCGGCGCTGCCGAGCTACCAGGCCACGCTCAACTGGGATACGCAACGCGCCGTGGCGGCCAGCGACCTGGTGTTCCGCCCCGATGGCGCCACCCGGATCGCGTTCGTACCGGTGGCGCTGGCCGGCGAATTCACTGGCGCCCTCCGGAAACACCGTCAGGGCCGTACCCGTGGCCAGGCTCACGCCATGGCACCAGCTTCGCGCTTCGTCGGTCTCGTGGATGAAACCGAGCAGGCACCATTCCGGCGGCAACACGAAACGACCGCGAAACAGGAAACCGCAGGCGATCGTGCAGAACAGCGATTCATCGTGCACCTGCGACTGGATCGATGCCCGCGGCCCGTTGTCATCCAGCAGCACCAGTTCCAGGTCGCAGACCCGGAGCACGCTGCCCAGCGACGCCAGGTCATGCTGGCGCAACGCGGTATCGTCAACTTCCTGCACTTCACCATCGGCCATGACAGTGGTTTCCCCGTTTGGCGTGGACTCCACGGCGCTCGCCATCCGCCGTGCAGGCCGCTGCCTGGATTGCCGGGCATTCCCCCCTTTGGAATGCGTCGCTGGATCTGATCTACAGAATGCCTGCGTTTTCGCGAGTTTCTGCGTGAAGGTGTTTACACGGCGTCAAGATCATTCGTTCACAGCGCTTCCATCGCCATATCACACGCACCGCCCAGAAACTCCTGCCGATTTTGTGCATACCCCGGCTCCGGCGATGGCTGAATATCATCCGACGCATGCAAGGACGCTCCCCATGTCCGCCACCCTGAAACTGCTGCACCCGAAGCCGCCGCCGATGACCCTGGTCCTGTACTCCCCCGCCAGCCACCTCGCCGCCCTGCTCGAAGCCCGGCTGCCGGTCGGCATGCGCGTGCACTGGCAGGACAGCGCCGCGCCCCCCGGCGCCCTGGATGTCCATCGTCGCGGCGGCCCCTGCGTGGTGCTGCTGGATTATCTGCGCGGCGCCGCTCAGGCCTCCAGCGAGTTGGCCAGGCGGCTCCAGCGCAGCCATCCCGATCTGCCGCTGGTCGCGGTCGGCTCGACCTCCTCGAAGGAAGAAGAAGGCATTGTCGCGGCCGTGCGGGCCGGCCTGCGCGACATCCTCGACCTGGAAGCGAGCACCGCCGAGATCGACGCCGTGCTGCGCCGCGCCGCCGCCCTGCCTGCCGATGTTCCCGGCATGCCTGCGCCGGGCGCCGCGAACGCCCGGCTGGTCCTGCTGCTGGGCGTCCGCGCCGGGGTCGGCGCCAGTACCCTGGCCACCCATCTCGGGGTGATGGCGCAGCAGCTCGCCCCGCCCCGCGCCGGAGAGGGCGACGCCACCGATACCCTGCTGGTCGACCTCGGCCAACCGGCCGGCGATGCCGCGCTGTACCTCAACGTGGACAGTCAGTTCCATTACGAGGATGCGCTGCGCCACGCCAATCGCATCGATGCCAGCCTGGTCCGCACCGTGATGACCCGGCACGACGGCGGACTCCACCTGCTGGGACAGCCCGCAGGCGGAGATGGCGGCACCCTTGCCGATCCCGCGGTACTGATGCAGCGCCTGCGCGGCGTGTTTGGCACGGTGCTGTGCGACCTGGGCGGTGTGCCCGTCCGCCAGATTCCCCGCTCCCTGCTCAACGGGGCCGACGAGATCTGGCTGGTCGCCGACCCGGCCATCGGCACCCTGGTCTCACTGGACCACGTGTTGAAACACCTGGACGCCACCGGTACCCGCGACGCGCGCCTGCAGCTGGTCGTCAACCGCCACCACCAGGGCGGCGGGCTGGGCCCGGCCCAGATCGCTGCCCGGTTCGGCCTGCCGTTGCTGGCTACCCTGCCCAGCTGCGAGCGCCTGCGCACCAGCGCCAACCATGGTCACCTGCTGTTGCACGATGCCCCCCACGCGCGCTACCTGCGTGCCCTGGCGCCGTTGCTGGCGCGCCTGTGCCCTGCGGCGCTGCCTGCCCGGCCAAGCACCCCCCTGAAAACCCTCATGCGCTTCCTGGACAGCCGTCAATGGAAAAGAAGTTAGCCCCCTTCGGTACGGCCGCTGCGCGTGCGGATTCGCTGCCTGCGGACCCGGCAGCGGAACCGCGGGTGCCGTTTGCACAATCCGACGAGTTTCTCCGGGTGCTGGCCGCCGCACACGAGCACCTGCTCAACAGCATCGAGGATGGCCAGGTCGACATCGACGCCTGGTCGCCCGTCACGGTAGCGCGCTATGTGACCACCCAGACCGAGCGGTTCGTGCAGGAATGGCGCATCCCGGTCAACGCCGCGGAAATGGAGCTCGTCGCGGCCGCGCTGGTCAAGGAACTGACCGGCTTCGGCCCCTTGGATGACCTGCTGCGCGACCCGGCCATCGACGCGATCCTCATCAACGGCTACCGGGATATCCATGTCTCCCAGGGCGGGCAGCTGCTGCCCATCAGCCAACGCTTCAGCGATGATGACCACCTGCTGCGGATCCTGCGCCGCATCCTGGCCCCACTCGGCAGGCGCCTTGACGAAGAAAGCCCGATCGCGGATGTGCGCCTGCCTGCGGGCGGCCATCTCAACGCGATCATCCCGCCGCTGGCCCTGGATGGTCCGGTGGTCTCCATCCGCAAATTCCGCCGGACCCCCTTCACCTGCGACGAACTGCTGCGCATGGGCAGCTTCGATCCCGCCGTGCACGCGCTCTTGAACGCCATGGTGCTGGGCCGCTGCAACATCCTCATCTGCGGCACCGCCGACTCGGGCAAGACCTCGCTGCTCAACGCCCTGGCCGGCTACATCCCGGCCGACGAGCGCATTGCCACCGTCGAGGAGGTCGCCGAACTGACCCTCAAGCACCCGCATGTGGTGCGCCTGGAAAGCCGCGCGGCGGGCACCGACGGCCAGAATGCGGTCAGCACCCGCGAGCTGATGCGCAGCAGCCTGGGCATGCGCCCCGACCGGATCCTGGTCGGTGAACTGCGCGGTGCCGAAGTGCTCGACATGCTGCAGGCGATGGGCACCGGCCATGACGGGTCCATGGCGACCGTGCGTGCCAGCTCGGCACGCGACTGCCTGCAGCGGTTGGAAGTACTGGCCGGCCTGGCCGGTTTCCAGGGCAGCGAAGACAACGTGCGCCGGCAGGTCGCCAGCGCGGTGGATTTCGTCGTGCACGTCAAACGGCTGGGCAGCGGTCGCCGCGTGGTCGCCTCGATCAGCGAGATCACCGACATCTGCGACAACGTCATCGGCACGCGCGAACTGTTCCACCACGAGCTGCAGATCGACGCCGGCGGCCAGGAGCAGGACCGCTGGGTCGGGATCGATTTCCAGCCACGCTCGAGCAAGCTGGAAGCGTTCCGGCGGCAGCTGCGCCGTGCGCCGGGCAGCAGTGGCTGAGCGTCGCACAAACAACAACGGCGGCCCTGCGGCCGCCGTCGTGGTACTGCGTTACCGCGTCATCAGGCTGCTGCTGCAGCCTGCGCGCTCTGGCGCTGCACCAGCGCATTGAAGCGCGCCAGCGAGCTCAGGTGGTGGTGGATCGAGGCCAGCCAGCCGTTGCGATGCCAGGCGACGATGATGTCGTCGGGCAGCTTGGCGAACTTCTCCACGTCAACGACATGGAAGCCGTTCACCGACATCTTCTCGCCGCTGGGCAGGGTCACGTCGATGCTGCGCTCGACCAGCAGGTCCTGTTCCTTCAGCGCGGCGCTGAACAGGCGGGTCTGCTCGTATTCGCGGGTGAAATCAGCGCAGAACTTCATGGCGTTGTCGACCACTTCGGTCGCCTTGCCGTCAACGAACAGCGGCTCGCCTTCGTCGCTGGTGCCCTGGTTGACCTGTTCCGAATCGGCGTCCAGCGCCAGCAGGAAGTTGCCGTCTTCATCGGACTGCATGAACACGAACGGGTAGCGGCGCAGGTAGGCCGGCGCGTAGGTGTCGTCAGCCCACTTGCCGTCGGCCACGAACAGGTTGCGGCGGGCCAGGCCCACGGCGACGATCGGTGAGGCATCCTGGCCGGTGAACAGGATGGGGAAATGCTGGGCGGCCATGCCGAATTCGCCGATCACGGCCGGAATGGCGTTGGTCTCGGCGGCAAACGCCAGCGAACCCGGACGCAGGCGCCAGTTGGCGTGCTTGTCCGATTGCAGCGGCAGCGGCTGGCGGTAGAACAGCGGACCGGAAGCCTGGGCCGGAGCGGCCGGCGGAGTAGTCGTTTCAGCAGTCATGAAATTGGTCAGGTACGACGCGCCATACAGCCCGGGCACGAAAGCGGGCACCGCATTGATCCACCACTATAGCGTGGCTGTTTTACAGCCGGCTACCGCCCGGTGAATTCGCTGCACTGCGGCAAAGCGCGCCGGGGCTCAGCGAACGCCGTCCAACGCGGCGTCCGCGCCGGTCACCACAGCGCAGGCATGATCCTGCAGTTCCTCGCCACTGGCCTGGTGGTCCGCCGCGGCATCGGCCTGGGTGGCAAGCAGCAGGAAGCCCGGATCACGGTCGTCCCGCCCCGTGCCTGCCACCACCAGCGACCAGCGGCCCATGTCATCGCCTGCGGCAGGCCCCTGCGCGAGCAGCTGCACCGGGTTGACCTGCAGTGCCTCGCCCGCCACGCGGCGGGCCTGGTAGACGTGGCCGCGCGGGGGCTGCGGCAACGGCTGCCACTGGCTGCCGATGGCCGCATCCATGCCCTGCAGCTGCGCCAGCACGTCCGCGCGCAGGCAATCCACGTGGATGTGCAGCTGGTGCTGCGAACGCCCGTGCGCCGAATTCAGCGCCAGGCTGGCCACTTCACGCGGAAGCGGCTGGCCCAGCGCGGTTTCGGTATGCCGGCGCGCCGCCCAGGCGGCGGCGAAATAGTTGGGCGCCCCGGCCTCCAGCAGGCCCGGGCTTTCGATCCCGGTGACACGGTCCAGCGGCATCAGCAGGAACTGGAAGCGACCGTGGGCGTCCTTGACCAGCACATCGCGCCGGGCCGGCGCTTCGTCCACGGCCAGGCAGTCGCCGCGCGGCGCACCGGGGCCGGTGCAGTCGCGCTGGATCAGGCCCCACAGGGCATCGGGATTCACCGGCGGGCGCGGCGGTGGCGCGGTGGTGCAGGCGGCCAGGCACAGCGGCAGGGCCAGCAACGAGGTACGAAGAGACACGGGACAACGGGGGTGCCGCACCGGCAGGACGGCTTCGCGACCATTCTACCGGGGCGCAGGCCCTCCCATCGAAACAAGCCGGTCGCGACGTGCTGCGTGGTCTTGCTCACAAGGGATGGGTAATGATCACGGCAGATACGCGACGAATCCCCATGCACGATCCCCCCTGCCCGCCCCGACGTTTCCGCCTGCCCCGCCCTGCCCTGATCGGTGCCGCCTGCCTGGCCCTGGCCGCCTGCGCCGACGAGGCGCCAACGTCCGTGCCGCCGGGACTGACCCTGCTTCCCGAACCCGTGGCCACGGCGGCACCGCTACCGGGGCGCGACAACGTGCTTCGACGCGTGCACTTCCGCGACCGCCATGGCGAAGGCCTGCTGGTGCTGGAGCGCAGGGACGAAACGCATGAGGATGCCGACAGCGGCGAAGTGCTGGACGTGGCGGTGCTGACGGCGCAGCTGCATGCGCGGTCAGACCCGCGCGGGGCCTGGAGCAAGCAATGGCAGCGCCAGATCCGCCAGCCCTGCGCCGGACTGGACCTGGAAGCGGGCTGGTTCCTGGAGCACGTGGGCGTGACCGACCTGGACGGCGATGGCCAGGCGGAAATCACCCTGGCCAGCCACACGTTCTGCGGGGGCGGCATCGACCCGCACCAGCTGCACATCAGCCTGATCGACGGCGGCACGCGTTACGGCATCGAAGGTGAAACGCGGGTGTCGCTGCCCGGGGAGGCTCCTTTCGGCGGGGAGCGCCACGGCAGCGCGAACCTGGCGACCGCGCCGGCAGCGTTCGTCCAGCACCTGGAAGCCCTGTGGTCAGCGCTGCGCGATCAGCCGATCACGATGTAATCGCTGACCTGTTCGATGCCCGCATGCGCAGCGCGCAGCAGCTGCACATGGCGGCCACCCACCTGGTCGATGGCGATGCAGTCATCCACCTCCAGCACCGCATCGGTATGCGGCTTGTCCCAGCGCGCATCCTGCAGCGCCTTGGCCTTGCGTTTGGCCGCCGCCAGATCGGGCGCGACCAGCAGCAGGTAGTCATGCGCCTCGCCCAGCGCGCCGGGCACGTAGCCGCCGAGGTTGACGAAGAACAACCGCGGCTCACCCGCGGCCGGGGCGGCATCGCCAAACCCGACCCGATACATGTCTACGCCATCGACGGCCAGCCAGCCATCGACATGCAGTCCCTTGGCCTCGCCAAACCAGTCCCGGCGCAGCTGCGGATAGGCATCCTCGATGCGTTCAACGTTGGCGAACGCCACGTCATGAACCTCGATCCGCGCGCGGGCATGGCGCCCACCCAGCATGAACACGTGCAGCACCACCGGCTCCTTCGTCGACTCCGGCCACCAGTGTAGCGGCGCCCACCCCGGGGCCACCACGGCGGTGGTATGGTCGGGGCTGGCAACCGCAGGAGCGACCCATGACGACCCGTTCGCGCAACGTGCTTCCGCTGGTGGCCTTGGCCACCGCCCTGTCCCTGTCCGCCTGCGCCACCGCGCCCGGCCCGGAAATCACCGGCAGCGGCGAGTGCCACGCCGAAGGCCTGACCTGGGCCATCGGCAAGAACGCCGATGAAGCCACCATGCGCACCGTCTTCAAGCAGAGCGGCGCCGGCCTGATCATCCCCATCGGCCCCGGCTCCACCGTCGCCACCCGCGACCGCCGCCCCGACCGCCTGCGCGTCTTCCTCGACAAGGACAACATCATCACGGCGATTCGTTGCGAGTGATGGTGGTTTGCGCGTAAGGCGCGGAGCAAAAGCAAAAGCCTTGGCCTGCTAACGACCTCGGCTTGGCCGGCGGGTGTGGGTTTGCGGGGGGCGCCGTGAATCCATCCGTGGAGGCTCTTGCGAAACATCCATGTTTCGCAA
>NZ_JASCOP010000050.1:0-27917 GCF_029959395.1 Stenotrophomonas sp. PS02300 | reverse complement strand
GGACACGCCGTGAATCCGTCCATGGAGGCTTGTCAAAAACATCCATGTTTTTGACAGTCCCGCAAACCCGCCCCCGCCAGCCTTTGACGCCTGGCCGGTGTGCCGGCAAAAAACATGACGATTGACTGGGTCAATCGCGCCATCAATCGCAATATCTGCGACCTATCGCTGCCATCCTGCACGCCCGTTTCCCTGCGGATTCCGTCCATGCTGCAGACCCTCGCCATCTCCAACTACCGCTCCCTGCACGATCTGGTCGTGCCGATGGGATCGCTGAACCTGGTCACCGGTGACAACGGCAGTGGCAAGTCGAGCTTGTATCGCGCGCTGCGGCTGCTGGCCGATACGGCGCGGGGCGGGGTGACGCCGTCGCTGGCGCGGGAGGGCGGGTTCCAGTCGGCGCTGTGGGCCGGGCCGGAGACGCTGGACCGGCGGATGCTGTCGGGGGAGGTGCCGGTGCAGGGCGGGCCGCGGCAGAAGTCGGTGGCGCTGCGGCTGGGTTTTGCGGCGGATGATTTCGGGTATGCGATCGATCTGGGTTATCCGCTGGGCGATGTGCATTCGATGTTCAACCTGGATCCGCAGATCAAGTGCGAAAGCATCTGGGCCGGGCCGTTCCTGCGCAGCAGTAATGTGCTGGTGGAGCGGCGGGGGGCAATGGTGCGGCGGCGCAACGGGCGGAGCTGGGAGGTGCTGGAAGCGAACCTGTCGGTGCACGAAAGCCTGTTCACGCAGGTAGCCGATCCGCAGCGGATGCCGGAGGTGCTGCGGCTGCGCGAGACGCTGCGCAGCTGGCGCTTCTATGATCATTTCCGCAGTGACCGGGATGCGCCGGCGCGGCAGGCGAGCCTGGCCACGCGCACGCCGGTGCTGAGCCACGATGGGCATGACCTGGCGGCGGCGTGGCGGACGATCGTGGAGATTGGCGATCCGGAGGCGCTGGCGGCTGCACTCGACGATGCGTTCCCGGGCGCGCGGGTGCATATCGAGCCGAACGAGGATCAGTTGAGCCTGAAGTTCCACCAGCCCGGGTTGCTGCGGCCGCTGGGCGCGGCGGAGCTGTCCGACGGGACGCTGCGCTATCTGTTGTTGATCGCGGCGTTGCACACGCCACGCCCGCCGCCGTTGATGGTGCTCAACGAGCCGGAAACCAGCCTGCACCCGGACCTGTTGCCGGCGCTGGGGCGGTTGATCATCGGGGCGGCGGCGCGCAGCCAGGTGTGGGTGGTGTCGCATGCCAGCCGGTTGATCGCGGCGCTGCGCGAGGCGGAGCAGTGCACGTCGATCGCGCTGGAAAAGCAGATGAGCCGTACGACGCTGGTGGGCCAGGGCGTGCTGGACGTGCCCGCGTGGTACTGGCCCACCCGCTGATTTCCGGTAGGTACCCACCGTTGGTGGGTACGCTCGTCAATCGGCGATGTTGCGCGCCTCGGAGGTGCCCAGGATCTCGGGGTGCTGCACCTTCCTGCGGCGGTTCAACAGCGGGTGCAGGAACACCGCGCCGACGATGATCGCGACGCCGGCGTAGAACAGCGGGGTGAGTTCACGCTGTTCGCTGAGCAGGACCATGGCCAGCAGGATCGCGTAGACCGGTTCGAGGTTGGTGACCAGCTGCACGGTGTAGGCGCTGAGGTGGCGCAGGGCGACCAGCGCGAGGGCGAACGGGAGCAGGGTGCACACGCCGGCCAGGGCCAGCAGCAGCATGCCGTCGCGCAGGTCGGGTATTACCCAGAGCGGGCTGGCCAGCGCCGGCAGCAGGAACGGCAGCAGCGGGGCGAGCAGCGTCAGGGTGATGGTGCCGGCGCCCAGTTCGACCGCGGTAACGGTGAGCGGGTCGGCGTGGCTGACCAGGCGCTTGTTGAGCGAGCCGAAGATGGCAACCAGTAGTGCGGACATGGCGCCGACCAGCACGCCCAGGCGCATGCCGTCGGGTACGCCGCCCACCACCAGGCCGACGCCGGGCAGCACGGCGATGCCGAAGGCCAGTTCGCGCAGCTGGAACGGGCGTTTGGCCACCCACGGTTCAATGACGGCGGTGAACACCGGGGCCAGCGCGATGCAGGTGGCGGCTACCGAGGCGTTGGCCAGCTTCACCGCGCCGTAGAAGGTGAGCCAGTGCAGGGCGACCAGCGCGCCCACGCCGCAGTAGCCGGCGAACAGGGCGGGGGAGAGCTGGCGCAGCCCGCGCCAGACGCGCGGCAGCAGGGCCAGCATGGCCACCACCAGCAGCATGCGCCACCACACCAGGGGCAGCGCGGGCAGGCTGATGAGCTTGCCGAGGATCGCGGTGACGCCCCACAGCAGCACGCAGAAGTGGATTTGCAGCAGCGCTTTGCGGGTGTCGGTCATCGGCATCCGCATATTGTGCGGCAATCGGCATCATGCGCCTACCTGCATCAACTGCCTGCGCAACGCCACTGCGGCGCCCGGGTTGCGATGCTTGGCGGCGCCGATGAACAGCATGTAGACCTCGCGCGGGCCACGGGTCGGGGCATCGGCGGTGATGTGCGGCAGGTCGGGGTTGTCTTCGCCGCGTGCCCAGCGCATCGCGCGCAGGCACCACTGCTCCAGCGTGCGTTCGGGGTAGCCGGCACGCAGGTTGGCGCGCGACTGCATCAGGCGGGCGTAGACGAAGCTGGCGGTGGGGTCGGCGAAGCTGGGGTACTCCGGCGAGCCACTGAACACCAGGGCGGCGTCATGCGCGCGCGCCACCGCGATCAGCTCGGGCGTCCACGCGGCGGCATTGCGTACTTCCAAGGCGTGCTGCAACGCCCGCCCGCCCGCCTTGCGCGGCAGCGCATCGAGGAACCGATCGAACTCCTGCGCACCGGCCGGGTGCTTTTCGCCGAACTGCCACACCAGCGGCCCCAGCCGGTCCTCCAGCGCGCTGATGCCCTGGATGAAGCCGTCGGCGCGCGCGCCAGCAGCGGCCAGGTCGTGGCTCTGGGTGACCGTGCGCGGTGCCTTGGCCGAAAAGCGGAAGCCGGGCGGGGTCTGCTCGCGCCATTGCGCGTACACCGCCGGCTTCTGCGCGCGGTAGAAGGTGCTGTTGATCTCGATGCAGCCCAGCTGCCGGCTGGCATGGGCCAGCTCTTCGCGCTGCGGCAGCCCGGCCGGGTAGAAGGTGCCGCCGCGCCAGCCCGGGAACACCCAACCGCCGATGCCGGTGAAGATCGGCCCGGGGGATGCGTGCTTCAAAGGCCGGCCTCGCGCCACGGATCGTAGCTGCCGAACCACCAGATATGCCCTTCCGGGTCGCGGCAGGCATAGCCGCGGCCGCCGTAGTCCTGGTCGGCGATGTCGATGACCAGCTCGGCGCCGGCAGCGACCGCGCGCTCGTAGTGGGCATCGGGGTCGGTGACGATCACGCAGGCGCTCTGGGTTTCGCGGCCCTGGATTTCATCCGGCTGCACCACCAGCTTGCCCCACTCGCCGCCGTTGTCGACCGAGCCGAGCATGATCATGCCGGTGCCGTACACCAGCTGGGCGTGGTACACGAGGTCGCCTTCGGCGTACACGGCCTGCGCCGTGAACCCGAACGCCCGCTCAAGCCAGGCGATGGCCGCGCGGGCATCGCGGTAGCGCAGGCAGGGAATGATGGTGGAACCGGACTCGGTGGGTGCGGTCATGCGGGTGCTCCGGGGTGGGCGGCTTCTGGCACAGGCGAGCCTGCAACCGGCCGCGTTACCATCGCGCGAAACCTGGCGTAACCGGCCCATTGGTGGCCTCGACGCCCCTGCAACATGCAACCGGAGACACTGATTGAACACATCCTGGATCGGAGGCTTTGTGCTGCTGGCATGCGCACCCCTGGCGTCGGCAGCCGTGCCGACCGAGCTGCAGCGGCTGGATGCCACGGTGGAACGCGTGCGCAGTCAGTTCGACATTCCCGGCATCGCGGTGGCGGTGGTCAAGGACGGCCAGATTGTCTTCGAGCGCGGCTATGGCGTACGCGAACTGGGCAAGCCGGCACCGGTCGAGGCCGATACGCTGTTTGCCATCGCCTCCAACACCAAGGCGTTCACGGCGACCTCGCTGAACCTGCTGGCCGAGCAGGGCAAGCTGAAGATGGACGACCGGGTGATCGACCACCTGCCGTCGTTCCGCATGTCCGACCCGTACGTGACCGGCGAGATGCGCATCCGCGACCTGCTCTCGCACCGCAGCGGGCTCAGCCTGGGCGCGGGCGACCTGCTGTTCTGGCCGACCACCACCTACAGCAATGCCGAGGTGGTGCAGCGGCTGGGCAAGGTACCGCTGAAGGCCGGCTTCCGTGACCGCTACGCCTACGACAACATCCTGTATGCGGTGGCGCAGCAGGTAATCGAACAGGTCTCGGGGCAGTCCTATGCGGACTTCCTGCAGCAGCACATCTTCACCCCGGTGGGCATGGTCGGCACCCGCTTCAATGCCGATCACCTGAAGCCGGGCGACAAGGCGGCCACCGGGCATGCCAAGTTCGACTTCACCGAGCTGCGCACGGTGGCGCCGCTGACCTGGTCCAACAACGCCGGTGCCGGCGGGGTGTATTCCAGCGTGCACGACATGGCGCGCTGGATGAACGTGCAGCTGGCCCAGGGCAAGCTGGAGAATGGCACGGCGCTGTTCAGCCCCAAGAGCCAGCAGGCGATGTGGCAGATGATCACCCCGCAGGTGGTGCCCGAGCCGAGCGTGCCGGCGCTGGCCGCGGCGCGCCCGAATTTCGCCGGCTACGGCGAGGGCTGGAGCCTGAGTGACTACCGCGGGCAGAAGCTGGTGTGGCACACCGGCGGCTGGCCGGGCATGGTGTCGCGGGTGACGTTGGTGCCGGAGCAGAAGCTGGGCATCGTGGTGCTGACCAACCAGGAAGTGGGCGCGGCCTTCAACGCGGTCACCATGGACGTGCTGGATGCGTATCTCAAGGCGCCGGCCACCGACTGGGTGGCGGCGTATGCCGCTGCGGTAGCCAAGGCGCAGGACAAGGCCGATGAGGGCTGGGCCGCGCACCAGGCCGCACGCGATCCGAAATCCACCCCATCGCTGCCGCTGGCCCGCTACGCCGGCACCTACCGCGACCCGTGGTATGGCGAGGTGTTCGTGGAGCAGCGCGCCGGCACGCTGCGCCTGCGCTTCGGCAGGACGGCGCAGCTGGTGGGCACGATGGAGCACTGGCAGCACGATACGTTCATCGTGCGCTGGGACGACCGCTCGCTCAACGCCGATGCGTTCGTGAACTTCAGCCTGGATCCGGACGGCAAGGTGCGCGAGGTGCGCATGCAGGCGGTGTCGTCGCTGACCGACTTCAGTTTCGACTTCCAGGACCTGGTGTTGACCCCGTGAAAACAAATGGCAGGCCGCGGTGGGATAATCGCAGCCTGCCTGTTTTCCGGGAAATGGAATGTTCCGCTGGTTCGAGTCGCTGATTCCCGTATTTCCGCCGATCGACGCGCGCATGCCGCCGCGCCGGGTGCTGCCGTTCTACCTCCACTACCTGCGCCCGGTCTGGCCGGTGCTGCTGGCCACGCTCATCGCCGGGCTGCTGCTGGCGCTGGTGGAAGTGGCCATGTTCGATTTCCTGGGCCGCATCGTCGACATGGTCAGCGAGCAGCCGGATGCGGGCTTCTTCGCCCGGCACGCGGACACGCTGCTGTGGATGGCGGCGATCACGCTGGTGGCACGGCCGGTGCTGGTGGGCCTGCACAACCTGCTGGTCAACCAGGCCATCGTGCCGGGGCTGAGCAACCGCTCGCGCTGGCTGATGCACAACTACGTGGTACGCCAGAGCCTGTCGTTCTTCCAGAACGATTTCGCCGGCAGCATGGCCAACCGGGTCATGCAGACCGGCACGTCGCTGCGCGAGTCGGCGGTGCAGATGGTGGATTCGCTGTGGTACATCGTGGTGTACACCGGCACGGCGCTGTACCTGTTCGCGCAGGCGGACTGGCGGCTGATGATCCCGCTGGTGCTGTGGTTGGCCGCGTACGTGGTGATCATGGTGTACTTCGTGCCGCGCGCGAAGGAGCGTGCCTGGATCGCGTCCGAAGCGCGTTCCAAGGCGATGGGCCGCATCGTCGATGGCTACACCAACATTCCCACGCTGAAGCTGTTCGCCCACGGCGGGCGCGAGCAGGCCTACGTGGCCGAGGCGATCGAGGAACTGGCGGTGAAACACCGCCGCCAGACCCGGATCACCACCGGCATGGACCTGACCATCGCAATCGTCAACGGATTCCTGATTGCGGGTACCTGCGGGCTGGCACTGTGGCTGTGGAGCCACGGCAACATCACGGTGGGGGCGATCACGCTGGCCACTGGGCTGGTGATCCGCATCCACAACATGTCCGGCTGGATCATGTGGACGATCAACGGGATCTTCGAGGACATCGGCACGGTGCAGGATGGCATCACCACCATTTCGCAGCCGCTGAGCGTGCAGGACCGCGCCGACGCGGTGCCGCTGGTGGTGCGCGAGGGCGGGGTGCAGTTCGATGACATCCACTTCCACTATGGCAAGCAGGGCGGAGTGATCGCCGGGCTGGACCTGACGGTGAAGCCGGGCGAGAAGATCGGGCTGGTGGGCCCGTCGGGGGCGGGCAAGTCGACGCTGGTGAACGTGCTGCTGCGCCTGTACGACCTGGAAAGCGGGCACATCCGCATCGACGGGCAGGACATCGCAGCGGTGACCCAGGAAAGCCTGCGCCGGCAGATCGGCGTGGTCACCCAGGACACCTCGCTGCTGCACCGCTCGATCCGCGACAACCTTCTCTACGGACGGCCGGATGCCACCGAGGAACAACTGCGTGCGGCGGTGAGCAAGGCGCGCGCGGCCGCCTTCATCGACACGCTGCGCGACGCCGAAGGGCGACAGGGTTACGACGCCCACGTGGGCGAGCGCGGGGTGAAACTCTCCGGCGGCCAGCGCCAGCGCATCGCGATCGCGCGGGTGCTGCTCAAGGACGCGCCGATCCTGGTGCTGGACGAGGCGACCTCGGCGCTGGATTCGGAAGTGGAAGCGGCGATCCAGGACAACCTGGACGAGCTGATGGCGGGCAAGACCGTGATCGCCATCGCCCACCGCCTGTCCACCATCGCGCGCATGGACCGGCTGGTGGTGATGGACCAGGGCCGCATTGTGGAAACCGGCACGCACGCCGAGCTGGTCGCAGCGGGTGGTCTCTATGCACGCTTGTGGGCGCGGCAGACGGGCGGTTTCGTGGCGGCGGATGTGAAGTAATGCAAATGGCGCGCTTGTGCTGGCTGATGTTGGCTGTGTCCCAACCTGCTTGCGTCACGGAGTGGCGATGCGCGGCTGCGACGCGACCTCCACGAAGCCATCCTGTTCCAATGCGGCAACGAGTCCGCTTCTGTTCTCCAGGTCTTCAATTGGCATGGTGGTAAAAATCGTGGCGTACTCGGCAGAGGCTGCTCTCAGGGTCTGCATCCACCTTTCCCGTACCGCCACGTCAAGAGTGATGCCAGCACTCTTGGCAATCGCCTCATTTGTGAGCCAGCTCCAGCAGCGGGGTGGTGCAGAGGGCCAATCGCCGTACTCGCCATTGCGCCACGCTTCTCCAGTGAGGTGAGCGGCGTCCAGCCAGGGTTGCAAGGCGTTCAGGGTTTTGCGAAAGCAACGCAGGTCGGTCTCGTCATCCACGTGGAATGTCGCGATGGCATGTTCGGGGTCAGCGATCCGAACATGCAGTCGGGCATCCAGCAACGGAATGCCCTGCTTTTTCGTCAGGTCGGTGATCAGTGCTTGGGCGGGATGATGGCGATCAAGCCCGTTGCGGGCTATGGATGCCTCGTACAGGGCCCCTGCTGCGTACATCGGCCTCAACTTCTCGGCCCGCCTGTTTCCAGGGAAGTACCTCTCAGCGAGCCTTCGCCAGTTCTCGTAGTCCACGCTCGATGTCACGTCCCTAAGTGTCCGGCCTGAGGCATTGCGCTTGATCCTGCGCATGGCCGGCAAAAGCCGCAGACCGCGGATCAGGCCGATTCCGTCACCGGTCACAACGCCCTCTCCGCTGAGTAGCGCGTCAGCGCTTTCCATGGCCTTGCGAACCCCGTCGCCGTCGAACCGTAGATTGCGATGCAACGGCTGGACAGTGCCCAGTACCTTCAGCGTCGTAGTGTCTTTGACGAAGGTCCAGATCCGTGGCCCGGCGTCGGGATGTGCGGCGGCGACGGCGGGCAAGTCGGTGGGCGCGCCCGGTTCGAGTGCAACGGCACCTTCAACAGCACACGCCTGCTGAATGAACAGGAGTGCGGCAAGCGATGCCTGGATGATTGTGCTCATTGGCATTGCTCCTGGCAAGCCAGTTCAATTGCCACAGGCGGCGCACGGAGTATGGGGTTGACGTCTCGAATGCAGCGCCATGTGGGTTCCACGTCAGAAGGATCCATCACAGGAAAGGGTGACCTGGATGCGTAGTGGCCAAGAGCGTACTGCCAGTGGGTCGGGTTCTCCGCCATTATGGTTTCAAAGAACTCAAACATTTTCAGCGTGGCGCCGTAGTCAGAAGCTTGTGTCAGTGCCCTGTCTGCCCTGTCTGCCGGAAGTCCTGTTGAGACGCCTTTCCCGAACAGCGTGCTGAACCTCAGTGGTCCTTCATGGCGCGCTATGGCCGGGATGAGTGATGCGCCGGACCGTCGTGCCAAGCTGGCGGTTCCCAGTGGAATCTCCAGCTGTCTCTTCAGGAAGGGAATGACATATGCATGCTGCTCGTCCGGACAGACATCCGGCATTGTGATGAGGATGGCCCCAGTCTTCAACGCGCGAACTGCGGTTGCCAGACCTCGCGAATCAGCGTGTAGTCTCTTCGCGCGGCAAGTCGCGTCTCCGAACAGAATCCCGGAAAGCTCATCGAAGAGCACGTTTCCTGGGTGATGTTCCGGACTGCCATACAGCATGTAGATGTCGCGCCTCTCCCGGAAGTGCTCCATCAGGTTGATCGCAGTCACTACGTAATGACCGTAATGGGGGAGCGCAATCACAACGCCCTGTCCGTCTTCCAGGCGGACAGAGAGCTTCGAGTAATCGGTAGTATCAAGTGACCGGGCGAGGCGTAGAAGAGAAGGTCCATCAGAGCGTCGTAGCGCCGATGAGATCAACTTTTTCTCTGCATAGAGTCGGTAATACCCACCAATACGGGTGCGCGATTCCGCGCATGCTGACCGGAGCGAAGCTCGATCAATGTCAGTGAGTGGGAGTTCAAGCCACGCCTCGAGTGTCTTGTTAGGTTGCGTCATATGTTCGACAGCAAGTAGTCCAAGGCGTAAGACGGCGTACAAGCCATGAAGGGTCAGTCGCTCGATATGCACTTCGTTCGGGCCTCCGTAAGCTGGCGGTTGAGGTTGTCCAGGTGCGTTCGATCAGCGTTCGCGTGAGTCGCGCCCAAATGAAGAATGGAAGAGTGGAACAGACGGATCTGGCGCCGCGCAGTCTCGCCTCTCCATTCTGGTGTGCGGCGGTTCTGGAGTTCCTTGGCGAGCCATGCGTCGCCGAGATCCGCACATGCATCAAGATGTTCCCAGATTGCCGCCAGTACCTGCTCGGCCTTTGCGGCCGGGGCGGTCTCGGTATAGCCGGACCTGGCCTGCGCTAGCAGTTTGAAGCCATGTATTCCGTTCAGGACCAGCTCCAGGCCCGAGAGGTATCTACGCTGATGCCCTCTTGACACAAGTACGGGTGCAGTGACCGGGCAGCAAAGTTGGTCGGTGAAGATTACGATTCGTTGGGGTGGCTGCGGGTTATCAAGGCGATCGAGCAGTACTCGTGGACTTACGGCGCCGCCAGTTCCATCCGCTACCCCGGCGTCCACCTGTCCCTTGTTCGACATGTCCCGAGCCTGCTCAACGTTTACTGGCGTGGAAGCAAGCAGCATGGATACGGGTTCGGACGCGGCGCTCTGGAGTGCAGTTGCGATGTCAAAGTGCATTGATGTCATGGCATGGCCTCCAACTTCGGGACTTGATTGACTCGAGGGGACAGCGCACGGAGGATCCCGTGCGCTGCTTGACATCAGCGGTGGGCGAGCCGCTTGTTCTCGTAGTTGTTGGATCCGCAGCAGTCGCTTGTCATCGCCACGACGCGGGGCTTTGCCTGTTCGCTGGAAAACGCTTGGTTGATTCGCGTTGCGGAGGTGTCTGCTCTGCGCAGAGCGGCCGACAGCTGCTGGCTCAGAGTGGCGGCGTTGGCTTCTTTCATGGAGTTCTCCTTGGTAGATGACTTGCCGTTTGATTGGCATCGCTGACGTGGGTATTCAGCTCTCATCAGCATGGGCCCGTCGGTCATGCTGCCCTATCGGTAGGTGCTGACTGTTCAGTGGGAATTTTCCGCTCGCTGCTGTTGGATGTTCCCTACGAACAAAGAAAAACGGCCCGATTCTCATCGGGCCGTTTCTTGTCGCGTCCGACCAACTGTCGGCACACACCAACGTGCGTGAGTGCGCTTACTCGATCGGCTGGTCCAGCATCAGCTGCCGGGCGAAGCGCACCGGCGGGGCGCCGTAGGACAGCATCTGGTCGTGGTAGGCCTTCAGTTTGAACTTGTCGCCCTGCTTTTCCTGTACCGCCTTGCGCGTGTCGAAGTGTTCCTGCGCGCCGACGAAGTAGGTCGGCAGCTGCGCCGAGGTCAGCTGTGCGCGCACCCACTTGCCCGATGCCTCGCTTTCCTGCTGGAACGCATCGTGGGTCATCAGCTGCATCGCCTGCTCGCGCGTCCAGTTGTCCACGTGCACGCCCTGGTCCAGGATCGCGTTGGAGATCGTGCGCAGGTAGAACTTCAGCTGCACCAGGTGGAACAGCGGATCGTTGTCCAGGTAACCCTGTTCCTGCATCATCCGCTCGGTGTACACCGCCCAGCCTTCGGCGAACAGGCCCGAACGCAGCACCGCGCGCAGCGTGGACGGGAACTTGCCCGAATGCCAGCCTTCCAGGTAGTGGCCCGGCGTGCCTTCGTGGATGCTGAGCAGGTGGATCATGCGGCTGTTGTATTCGCGCAGGAACGAATCGACCTGCTTGTCGGTCCAGTCGTCCGGAATCGGCGACACCGCGTAGAAGGTCTTCAGGTTCTTGTCCAGCGGGCCCGGCGAATCGCAGTAGGCCACGGCCACGCCGCGCTGGAATTCGGGCATCAGGATGATGTCCACCGGCGCATCGGGCAGGGTCATCAGGTCATGCTTGCGCACGAACTCGGTGGACTGCGCCAGCGCGGCCTTGGCATCATCGACCACCTTGTCGCGCGCCGGCTTGTCGGCGTAGGCCAGTTCCAGCGCCGCTTCGATCGCGGCCTGCTGCTGTTCGTCGCTCGGATTGGCCGGCAGCGCCGGGGCGCCCGGCTTGCCGTTCAGCACCGTCTGCGCGATGCCGTACATGTCCTGGCGCACGCGCTTGAGTTCGGCACGGGCACGTTCGCCGATCTCGGCGCGCGACAGCGACGAGTTCAGCGCGAACTTCAGCTTCTGGTCGTACAGCTCGGCACCGATGCGGAAATCGCCCTTGGCGTTCGGCACCAGGGTCTTGTCCAGCCACGTCTGCTGCTCGTCCACTGCCTTCTTCAGGCCGTCGATGGCGGCCTGCAGGCGCTTGCCGTCTTCGGCCGGCAGTTCGCCGATGTGCGGGGTGATGAAGGTATCGACGATGCTGAGGATGCCCTTGTTCTGCTTGGCCACCGTTTCAGCATGGATCTTCGGCACGCGGGCCGGGTCCAGGTTCTCGCGGGCCTGGGCGAAGATCTGCGGCAGCTTCTCCATGCGCGCGGTGGCCGACTTCAGGCGCTCGGGCAGCGGCGCGAATTCACGGGCCATCAGGCCGTACAGCGCACTGCCGGCGGTGCCGTTGTAGATCTGCGGGTCCCACTTGGACGCCTGCAGCACTTCAGCGTTCCAGATCTCGGACTGCAGCTGGTTGCGCAGGATGGCTGCGTCCACCTGGTTTTCGCGCGAGAGCTTGCTCACCTCGACCTTGTCCAGTTCGCCGAGCAGGCCCTTGTAGGCGGTCAGCATCTTCTGCTGGCCGGCCGCGCTCAGGTCGTCGATCTCGCTGTCGTAGCGGTGGTCGCCGATCTGGGTGGCGCTGATCGGGGACAGCTGCATCCAGGTGTCCAGGGCGCGCTTGGACAGGTCGGCGAAGGCGGCGTCCACGGCCGCATCGGCGGCGGGGGCGGTTGCCGCGGTACCGGCCGGGGCGGTGGGGGCGTCGGCCTGCTGGCAGCCACCCAGGGCGGCGATCAGGGCGAGGGCAAGAAGATGCTGGCGCATCGGCGATCCTGTGATGTGGACAATCGCCCAGCATAGGCGCTGCCGCCGGGGTGCCGCCCGTGCCATTGGATTACCATGGGCCTTTCCCGCCGGGAGGTGTGCCATGCAGTACCAAGGAAGCTGCCATTGCGGGCAGATCGCGTTCGTGGTCCAGGCCGATGCACCCATCACCGAGGTCGTGGACTGCAACTGCTCGCTGTGCCGGCGGCGCGGCGGGCTGCTCTGGTTCGGCCCTCGCGCGGCGCTGACCCTGAACACGGACCCGGCTGCGCTGGCCACCTACCAGTTCAACAAGCACCACCTGCAGCATCATTACTGCCGCGACTGCGGCATTTCCCCGTTCAGCGAGGGCGTGGACCCGCGCAGCGGGCAGGCGATGGTGGCGGTGAACGTGCGCTGCCTGCCCGGGCTGGAACTGGGTGGGCTGAAGATCAATTTCTACGATGGAGCCAGCGTGTGACGACAGGGACGATGTGGCGCGGTTGCGCCGTGGCAGGGATGCTGCTGCTGGTACTTGCCGGATGCAGTGGCAAGCAGCACGCGGAGATGGCCAGTGCCGCTGCGGCCGGCGCGGTGGCCTCGCCGGAGGGCGCGGCGCTGGCGTATGAGCACGAGGTGGACATCCAGCTCGATGCCGCGCAGATCGGACCGCGGGTGAAACAGATCAGCGAGGCCTGCCAGTCCAGCAGGTTCGGAGACTGCGCCGTGCTGCAGGTCGGCCAGCAGGGCGGCGAGTATCCGTCCGGCTCGATCCGGGTGCGGATCGCGCCCAAGGGCGTGGAACCGCTGATCGGCCTGGCCGGGCAGGGCGGCGACGTCGCCTCGCGCAACACCCAGGCCGAAGATCTCGCCCAGCAGGTCGCGGATACCGCGCTGACCAAGGCGCGGCTGCAGAAGGAACACGAACGCCTGCTGGCCTACCAGGACGACAAGGGCATCAAGGTGGCCGACCTGCTGGTCATCACCCAGCGGATGTCCGAGATCGAGGCAGGGCTGGAGCAGGCCAACAAGGATGCCGCCAACCAGCGACGCCGGATCGACACCCAGCTGCTGACGCTGCGCTTCCAGACCCCGTCGGGCCAGCGCAGCCGCAGTGAAATCGGCGAGGCGTTCAGCGAATTCGGCGCCACCCTCACCAGCAGCGTGGCCTTCGTGATCCGCGCCGTGGCGGCACTGTTGCCGGTCACGCTGGTGCTGTGGCTGGTGGGTTGGGTCGGCCTGAAGCTGTGGCGCCGCCGCCGCCGGGGTTCGTCCGTGCCGTGACCCGTATGCACCAACGGTGCATACCTACCGGTGGGTTGCCACGTCAGCCCTCGTCGGTTTCGTATTCGACGAACACATCCAGTTCCAGCGCCAGCTCCTGCACCGCATCGCGCACCTTCTGCGCGGTGCTTTCATTGCCGACCTCGACTTCCAGCTCATGCGTGCCCGGGCCGATGTCATCGGACAGGCCGGCCGAGCTGGAATCGTCATCGTCCATGTGCGGCATCAGGTCGTCGGTTTCCTCGACGTGCTCGATGCCCTCGATGCCCTGGAGCAGGTCGCTGATGGCGCGCGCATCGTCTTCGGTACCGGTGATCCTGAGTCGCAGCATGGCCATGGGAAGGTCTCGTGGGAGTGGGGATTCCACCGTAGCGATGCGCCGGGCAAAAGCGGGTGAATGTCCGTCACCCGGCCGGCGGCAACCCCAACAGTTCATCCGGCAACGCCGGTACCGGCGTGCGTTCGTCCTGGGCTTCGCGTTTGAGCCAGTCCATGAACGCGACCGCCGTCGGGCTCAGCGGCCGGTGTTCGGCGTGCACGATGTAGTACGCATAGCGCGCCTTCAACGCCGGCCCGGGCAGGCGCACCAGTTCGTAGCGCTGCAGGTACGGCTGGGCGATGTGCTTGCGCGCCAGCACCGCGCCGATGCCATACACCGCCGCACGCATCGCATCGGTGCTGTCGCTGAAGATGTGCTGCGCGGTCAGGTCCAGGCCGCGCACCCCGGCGGCCCGGAACCAGTCGCGCCAGCCCTGCGGCGACATGTCGCTGACCAGCGGCAGGGTGGCGATCTGCGCGGGCTCGCGCAGCGCCGACACCCCGGGCAGGGCGGGTGATGCCACCGGGCACAGCTCGTCGTCCATCAGGTGGTGGGCGGCCAGGCCCGGCCACTGGCCCAGCCCGTAGCGGATGCCCAGTTCCGGTCCGTTCTCGTCGAAGCGCACCAGTTCGCTGCTGGTCTGCAGTTCGATGCGCATGCGCGGGTGCAGACGGGTGAAGCGCGGCAACCGCGGCACCAGCCAGCAGTAGGACAGGGAGCGCAGGGTGGTGATCCGCAGCGGCACCACATCGGCCTGCGGATGCAGGTTGCCGGCCACCGCGTTGATGTCGCTCAGGGCGGCTGCTGCGGCATCGGCCAGCTGGCGGCCCTCGGCGGTCAGGCGCACCCCACGGGCGTGGCGCTGGAACAGCACCGTGCCCAGCAGCGATTCCAGCCGCCGCACGTGATGGCTGACCGCGCTGGCAGTGAGGTGCAGTTCCTCGGCGGCGTGGGCGAAATTCTGGTGGCGCGCGGCAAGCGCGAACACCCCCAGCGCGGGTAGCAGGGCAGGGCGCAGGATCATGGCGAGACCCAAATCATATTTGTGGCTTGCAGGGATACTACGCGCTTGTCGGCGCCTCGCGGCAGGTAGATGCTGCGTGTCTGATTCCTGGAGCCCGCGCCATGTTGCTGCCCGTCCCCGTTGCCGTCGCCGCCTGTTCCTGCCGTGCCGGGGGCCGCCCGTGAGCGGCGCGCCGGTGAGTGCGGGGGCGATCGAGCGCGACTGGCGCACCCCGCTGGAGTTGACCGTGCTGGGTGCGATCTGGGGGTGCTCGTTCCTGTTCATGCGCGTGGCGGTGCCGTCGTTTGGCCCCTATGCGCTGGTGGAAGTGCGGCTGCTGCTGGGCGCGCTGGTGCTGCTGCCGTTCCTCTGGCAGGCACGCGCGCAGTTCCCGGCCAGGCGCTGGTTGTGGCTGGTGCCGATCGGCCTGATCAACTCCGCCATTCCTTTCGTGCTGTTCGCCTGGGCCGCGCAGCGCGCACCGGCGGCGATCGGGGCGATCTGCAACGCGATGACCGTGCTGTTTGCCGCGCTGATCGCGTTCCTGTTCTTCGGCGAGAAGATCGGCATGCGCCGCGCGATCGCGCTGTTGGTCGGCTTCGGTGGCGTGGTGGTACTGGCCACGGCCAAGGTGTCCGGGCTGAGCATCGGCGCGGCGGTGATTGCCGGTTCGCTGGCCGCCTTGCTGTACGGGTTGGGCGTGAACCTGGTCAAGCGCCACATGACCGGGCTGCCGCCGGCGGCGTCGGCCGGTGCCACGCTGGGCAGTGCGGCGTTGCTGATGCTGCCGCTGGCGCTGACCCACTGGCCTGACGCGCCGATTCCCGCCGTGTCGTGGGCCTGCGCGATCGCGCTGGGCGTGGTCTGCACCGGCTTCGCCTTCCTGATGTTCTACCGCCTCATCGCGCGCATCGGCCCGGCGCGCGCCTCCACCGTGACCTACCTGGTGCCGATGTTCGGTGCGCTGTTCGCCTGGTTGTTCCTGGGCGAGCCGGTGACCTGGGCGATGGTGGTCGCCGGCGCGTTGATCCTCGGCAGCGTGGCCGCCAGCCAGAAGCGCTGACGCGACGCGGCATCCATTACCGCACGGGCACGGGGATGTTGCACAGATCGATATGCCCGGCGGCGCGCTTGTAGAAGTCGTCCACGCGGTTGCGCCGTGCTTCGACCGTATCGGCGAAGGTCTTCGAATCGGTACGCAGCACCTGCAGCGTGGGCCGCTGCGCCTCCGGCAGGTCGCTCACCCGCTGGATCGAGCGGATCGCGGTGCGCTGCGCCGGGTCGGCGTAGAAGCCCATCGGCGCCGGCCCGCGCGGCAGCGCGCTGAGCAGTTCCATGCCCTTGAGCACCCGGCCGACGACGGTGATGTTGCGGTCCAGCTGGCGCGGCGACTGGCCGGTGACCACGTACAGCTCGGCGCCGATGCTGCTGTCTTCCTCGTTGTTGCGGCCGGCACCCAGCGCGCCGTAGCAGTGCGCCAGCCAGGTCTTGCCGTCCTTCGCATCCTGGCCGACCGGGAAGCCGTCCACGAAGCCGGTACGCTCGGCCCAGCCGTCGCGGTCCGGCAGCAGGCTCACCTTCAGGCCTTTGCTGTCGCGCTGGAACTCGGCCGGCAGCTTGCGCTTGGCGCTGCCCAGCGGCTTGGCCTTGGCCGCGTCGTCGGCATCGGCATCACCGAACTGCACCACGAAGTTGTCCTGCGCGCGGTAGATGCTTTCGCCGTCCCAGAAATGCTCATGGGCCAGGGTCTGGATGTTGGCCACGTGCTGCGGCGCGAAAGCCGGGGCCAGCTCGATCAGCACCTCACCGGCATCCAGCTTCATCACCAGCAGGTTGGCCGGGTCCGGCGTGCGCCAGTCGCTGGCCGGCGATGCTTCCAGGATCTGCTGCGCGCTGCGGTAGGGCGTGGCCGCCGTGGCGACGCCCGGCAGCAGGCAGGAAAGGGCAAGCGCGAGCAGGGCAGGACGGCGTGGCGACATGGTGGTTACCCGGATGGACGAACCCCGATTCTGCGCGAGTGGACGCCTTGGCGCCATGCGGGTTTGGCAATGCCGCCCGGTCATGCGTCACCATGTGGCTTTCGACGCAGGGATGCCCAGATGCGATGGATTTTTGGACCGATCAAGACCCATACCCCGCCACCGACCGGGTTGCGGGAGCAGGTGGTAGGGATGTTGCAGCAGTTCGCTCCAACGGAGGTGGACCCGCTGGAATGGCTGAGCGTCCAACCTCCGCAGGCGCTGGCCAGGCTTGAACAACGCCTGCGCGGTTATGCGGTCGTCCATGCCGAGCCTGATGTTCTCCTGCGACACAGTGTATTGCCAGGGGTGAGCCCTGACCTGCGCAGTGCTGCGTTGTTCCTTGCCTGCGCAAGTCGAAGCGGGCATGTACGCCAGCAAGCGCTGATGATCCTGCCGACACTGCCGGGCCGCCTTCAGTTGGCTGCTGCGTTGCTGCGCTGCAATGACTGGGTCCACGTGGTTCGCGAGGCCGCGCACGCGGCGGTGATGGCGCTGCTGGCCCGGTGCGAGCCGAAGGACGTCCATGCCGTCTGGCCCTTGGTGGCAAGGCTGCACAACGCTGGACGGGTGGACCGGGAGTGGGTCACCACCACCTTGGAACTCTGGCTGTGCGCACCGCCGCAGCGTCTGCTTCTTGAATCGCTGCTGGCGCACCGTGATGCGCCCACGCGTATTCACGCCTATCGCCTGGCCTTGGACCAGAACCCAGTCTGGGCACACCCTCTACGGAAACGTGCGCTGCACGATGGTGATCCGCAAGTGGCGCGCTTGGCATTTCGCCACCTTCTCGCGCATGCCGGGCAAGAGGAAATTGTCCTGCTCTGTCGACACGCCCTGCGTGCGCCGTCAGGGCAGGTGCGTGTAAGCGCGCTGAGAGCACTTGTCGAACGGCAGGTGGAGGACCTGCCCGCCATCCTGGAGGACGCGGTGTTCGATCGTGCCGGCGCGGTACGCACCCTGGCAACCTGGCTGCGCGCGCGGACAGGGCTCTCCCCCAGCGTGGCACTGTGGCGCGATGAACTGGATACCGGCAGGCGCGGGCTGAGGCGTTTCGCGCTGGAGGGACTGGCCGATCATGCCGAAGCCGAAGACGCGGTGCGTTTCCATGCAGCCCTACCCACCTTGGGGGCCGCGGGGCAGCGCACCTGCGTGCGAGGACTGATCAAGGCAGAGGGCGGCGTGGGCCTTGGCGTGCTGCTCGCTTCCCTGGAGATTGCCAACGCTTCTCTGGAGTTCTGCATTGCACGCGCCACTCCCCTATGGCCGAGCGATCTTACGACTGAGTTGCTGGGGGACATCGGGCAACGGGAGATGTCCGGCATGGCGCGGGCGCGATTGCTGCGACGCCTGCAGATCCTGCCACGGTGGCGGCATCTCGAAATGTTGCTGGACTACCGCCCATCCGAAATGGATGGGCAGCGATGGCGGGCCGATCTGGTCGACAACTGGGTCAAGGACAGCGCGCAGTACACGCCGATCAGCCGGGAACGGCGTCAGGCGCTGCTGGAACGCATCCGTGGGCAAGCGGATGGGCTGGACATCGGTCAGTCAGATCGGGTGGCGCAGGCCGTCGAATCCGCCTGAAAGGCGCCTGCCGCTGGGCAGGGTGACTAACGGCACGTTCGCTATAGCTGACTTCGCACTAGTGTTGACTCCACGCTAGTTGGAGGACGGTCATGAGCGACCACGAGGCCCACCTGAAGAAGTTCCAGAAGGAGCTCAGCGCCGGCACGGTTTCGCTGGCCCTGCTGGCGGTGCTGGCCCGGACCGGCGAGCCGCTGTACGGCTACCTGATCGCCAAGGAGCTGGAGCGGGTCGGGGAGGGCGTGCTGAGCGGCAAGCAGAGTGCGCTGTACCCGGTGCTGCGCAACCTTGAAGGGGCCGGGCTGCTGGAAAGCCAGATCGAACCGTCGGTGGCCGGGCCACCGCGACGTTACTACCGCATCAATGAGCGCGGCCGGCAGGTGCTGGAGCAGTGGACCCAGGCCTGGCGTGCCACCCGAGATTCCGTTGATTCCGTGCTGGAAGGGGTACTGCAATGAACGAAGAAAGCATGAGGGGCGGTGGCCTGCCCACCACCATCGGGCAGTATCTGGCGCAGCTGCGCGCGGCCCTGCACGACGCCGACCCGGCGATGGTGCAGGACGCGCTGTACGACGCCGAGGAATACCTGCGTTCGGAGCTGGCCGCCCAGCCCGGGCGCAGCGAAGCCGAGGTGATTGCCGACGTGGCCGGCAGCTATGGCGCGCCGGAGGAAGTGGCCGAGATCTACCGCGAAACCGAAATCACCGTGAACCGCGCGCTGCGTACCCCCAGTGCCAGCGTGCGGCCGATCGCCCGGGTGGTGCCGGCGCAGGTGGCACCGGGTGTAGCCGCCGCAGCGGCTGCAGCGGCTGCAGCGGGGAGCGAAGCGCCGCCCAGCGATCGGGTTCCGCCGCACCGCTCGGCGCTGGCACGCTTCTTCGGTGTGGCGCTGGAACCGCGCACGTACGGCGCGCTGTTCTACATGCTGCTGTCGCTGGCGACCGGCATCTTCTTCTTCACCTGGGTGATCACCGGCTTGTCGCTGTCGCTGGGGCTGCTGATCCTGATCATCGGCATTCCGCTCACGGTGCTGTTCTTCGGCTCGGTGCGTGGGCTGGCGCTGCTGGAAGGGCGGCTGGTGGAAGTACTGCTGGGCGAGCGCATGCCGCGCCGGCCGCGTTACGCAGACCGCAGCCGCAGCTGGCTGCAGCGCATCGGCGACATGTTCACCGATGGACGCACCTGGCTGACGATGCTGTATTTCATGCTGATGCTGCCGCTGGGCATCATCTACTTCACTGTGGCGGTCACGCTGCTCACCGTGTCGCTGGTCTTCATCTGGGCGCCGGTTGCCTCGATGTTCGCGTTGGGCGCGCCGAGCCTGTACTTCGAGAGCGAACTGGTGGTGCTGCCGCTGTGGGCCACCCCGGCGCTGGCGGTACTGGGCGTGGTGATCCTGTTCTGCACCATGCACCTGGCGCGCATCATCGGCCACCTGCACGGACAGATGGCCAAGCACCTGCTGGTGCGCCTGTAAGTCTACCGAGAGCCGGCCAACGGCCGGCGCTACCGCCAGGCATTCGGAGCCCATGGTTGATTGATCATGATCCGGATGGGCCCGTAGCAATTCGTAGGTCCGGCCGTTGGCCGGACACCGCGCGCAGCGCGGCGCAAGCATCCGAAGCCCATGCAATGACCGTCCTGCCCATGCATCCGGCGTTTGTACCGACCGAAGACATGGGGCAGGCGGGCGTTACCCCGCCTTCTTGCGGATCGGGGTGACGTTGCTGGCGGCCTTGGCCGCCTTCTTCGGCTTCGCCGCAGCCTGCGCATTGGCGGCGAAGAAATCGCGCACCTTCGGGTACACCGTTTCGCGCCAGCGACGGCCGCTGAAGATGCCGTAGTGGCCGGCGCCCTCGACCACGAAATGCTCACGGCGCGCAGCCGGAATGCCGGTGCACAGTTCCTGCGCCGCTTCGGTCTGGCCCAGCCCGGCGATATCGTCCAGCTCGCCTTCGATGCTCAGCAGCGCGGTGCCGGTGATCGCGCCGGGATCCACCAGCTCACCCTGCACGTACCACTCGCCGCGCGGCAGCAGGAATTCCTGGAAGACCACGCGGATGGTGTCCAGGTAGTAGCGCGCCGGCATATCCAGCACTGCGTTGTATTCGTCGTAGAAACGGCGGTGCGCATCGGCATCTTCCATGTCGCCCTTGACCAGGTCGGCATAGAAATCCCAGTGCGAACTGAAGTGCCGGCTCGGGTTCATCGACAGGAACCCGGCGTGCTGCAGGAAGCCCGGGTACACGCGACGGCCCGCGCCCGGGTAACCCGGCGGCACCGTGTGGATGACGTTGTTCTCGAACCACGACAGCGGGTTCTGGGTGGCCAGGTTGTTCACCGCGGTCGGGCTGCAGCGCGCATCGATCGGGCCGCCCATCATCACCAGCGAACGCGGCGTGGTTTCACCGCGGCTGGCCATCAGCGAAACGGCGGCGAGCACCGGCACGGTCGGCTGGCACACGCTGACCACGTGCAGTTTCTCCGCACCGAGGTGGCGGATGAATTCCTGCACGTAGGCAATGTAATCGTCCAGGCTGAACTCGCCTTCGCTGCCGGGCACCATGCGCGCGTCCACCCAGTCGGTGACATACACGCGGTGGTCGCGCAGCAGGGTGCGCACGGTGTCGCGCAGCAGCGTGGCGTGGTGGCCCGACAGCGGCGCCACCACCAGCACGAACGGCTGGTTGAGCATGGTGTTGAGCTGGTCGGCTTCGTTGCTGTGGCGCTTGAAGCGCAGCAGCTTGCAGAACGGCTTGCTGACTTCTTCGTGCACCACGATCGGCACGCGCTCGCCGTCGACCTCGATTTCGTTGATGCCCCACTCGGGCTTCTCGTAATCCTTGCCGATGCGATGGAACAGCTCGTTCACCGCCGAAAGGCGGTCGGCACCGGGCATCTGCGACCACCAGTGACCCTGGTTGGCGAAGAACTTGGCGTTGGCCTGGGCCTGGTGCACCCAGGGCGCGAGCAGGTTGCGGGTCAATTCATGCAGTTGATAGAGCATGACGTCCGAATATGTATGGTCTTATGTTGCCGCGCAGCATACTCCACCCCGGCCGAAAGCGCCTTAATGGGCAGATTCGTCGCAGTCGGGCCTGAGATCAGCGTCCGCCACGTTCGAGCGCGGCGGCATGGCCGGCCAGCGCCGGTGACAGCCAGCAGTGCGAGCCCAGCGCGGTAAAGCCTTCGGCGGTGAGCTGGCGGCGGTACCAGGCCGCCGGGCGGGCTTGGAAGCCCTCGTGGTCGCCCTCGAACTCATCCTCGGCGGTGAACGCCTCCAGGAACGCCACGCCGCCGGTGAGCTCGGCGAAGCCGGCCAGGGCCGGGCGCAGCTCGCGGGTGGGCACGTAGTGCATCACGTCCGAGCAGACCAGCAGGTCCACCGGCGCGCACGGGCGCAGCCAGGCGAAATCGCCGACGCGGGCCGGGTGCAGGTTGCGGCTGCGGCCGTAGCGCTGCACCGCATAGTCGCTGCTGTCGAAGCCCATGTACTGCACGCGCGGGCGCAGCTTGAGCAGCGGCGCGCGCCAGGCGCCTTCACCGGCGCCGATGTCCAGCACGCTGCGGATCGGGCGTTCCAGGTAGTACTCGGCACTGGCCACGGCCAGCGCGACCTTGCGCGCCAGGCGCGCCGCGCCGCCGGTCTGGTCGGGCTGGTACCAACGCTGGAAGTAGGCCTGGTCGTAGGTCTTCTGCATGCGGGGACAGGGGTCGAGGACGTGGGTGCACATGGTAGCCGAGCGCGCTGCGTCAATCCGCCGCGCATGCGCTGCCCGCGTGAATCGGCCAGAATGAACGACATCCCAAGCCAGCCGCCGGAGCAAGCGCATGCAGTCCTACTACTGGGTCAAGACCTTCCACCTGCTGTTCGTGGTGGCGTGGATGGCGGCGGTGTTCTACCTGCCGCGGATCCTGGTGAACCTGAGTGAGACCGCGGGGCAGCTGCCGGTGGTAGAGCGCCTGCAGCTGATGGGCCTGCGCCTGTACAGGTTCGGCCACATGATGTTCGGCTTCGCGCTGATCCTGGGCCTGGTGCTGTGGCTGGGCTACCGCGTGATTCCGGATTTCCCGACCATGGTCGCGCCGGGCGCGGCGGGCTGGCTGCACGCCAAGCTGGGGCTGGTGGTGCTGCTGCTGGTGTACTACTCGTGGACCGGGCGGCTGCTGAAGGGCGCGGTGAAGGGCAAGGTACTGCCGTCGTCGCGCGCGCTGCGCTGGTTCAACGAGCTGCCGCTGGTGCTGTTCATCGGCGTGGTCTGGCTGGTGTTGGCCAAGCCTTTCTGAGGCACAAAAAAACCGGGCATGGCCCGGTTTTTCTTGCCACAACCGCAGCGGCCGATCAGGCCACTTCGTACGCGCCGTACCCACGCAGGCGCTCGTAACGCTTCTGCAGCAGGTCTTCGGTGGACAGCTTTTCCAGCGCGTCCAGCTCGTTGAGCAGCACGGCCTTCAGGCGCTTGGCCATCTGGTTCGGATTGCGGTGCGCACCACCGGTCGGCTCGCGCACGACCTTGTCGACCAGGCCCAGGCTCTTCAGGCGCGGCGCGGTCAGGCCCAGCTGTTCGGCGGCGTCCTTGGCCTTGCCCGCATCCTTCCACAGGATCGAGGCGCAGCCTTCCGGGCTGATGGTCGAGTACACGCTGTATTCCAGCATCACGGTGCGGTCGCCCACGCCCAGTGCCAACGCGCCGCCGGAGCCGCCTTCGCCGATCACGGTGCAGATCACCGGCACCTTCAGTTCGGCCATCTCCATCAGGTTGCGCGCGATCGCTTCGGACTGGCCGCGCGATTCGGCATCGATGCCCGGCCAGGCGCCGGCGGTGTCGATCAGGGTCAGCACCGGCAGGCCGAAGCGTTCGGCCATCTTCATCAGGCGCAGCGCCTTGCGGTAGCCCTCCGGCTTGGGCATGCCGAAGTTGCGCTTGATCTTTTCCTTGGTGTCGCGGCCCTTCTGGTGGCCGATCAGCATCACCGAACGGCCGCCGATGCGGGCCAGGCCACCCATGATGGCCTTGTCGTCGGCGAAGGCGCGGTCGCCGGCCAGCTCCTGGAATTCATCGCAGAAGATGCGGATGTAGTCGGCGGTGTAGGGGCGCGAAGGATGGCGGGCCAGCTGCAGCACCTGCCACGAGGTCAGGTTGCGGAAGATCTGCGCGGTACGCAGCCGCAGCTTGTCCTGCAGGGTGCGCACTTCGGCCTCGACATTGACCGCCGGGCCGGCGCTTGCGCTGCGCAGCTCCTGGATCTTTGCCTCCAGATCAGCGATGGGTTGCTCGAAGTCGAGGTAGTTCGGATTCATCGGAAGCCGTCGTGAAGAAAAGAGGGAAAGTGTAGCCGAATGCGTCTAAATGCCCCGTACGCCGTCGTCTGGTCGGTGCCTAGTTCGCCCATGGCGGGCTGTACCGGACTTTCAGTGTACGCACTGCCGGGTCGGCCCGCAGGGCGTCCACCAGCTGGCTGTCCACGCGCACGGCGGTCTCGCCGGCCACGTCCAGCATGCCGGCCACCGGGCCCTGCTCGGTGCCCAGCAGCAGGTCCAGGCGCAGGGGGGTGCGGCCGGGACGGTGGCGGTCGAGCAGGCCGTTCACCCGCGCCCACACCGGGTCGCCCTGGCGCAGGTCCAGGCGCAACGACAGGCGGGTGGCGTAATTGGCGCAGATTTCCTCGAAGTCCCAGCACTGGCGGATGCGCAGGGCATAGCCGCCGTTGAATTCGTCCTCGCGCAGGCCGCCCTTGACCACCAGGATGCGGTCCTTGGTCATCAGGTGGCCGAACTCGGCCAGGCCATCGGTGAACGCGCTGCACTCGACCCGGCCCTTGCCGTCCTCGAGCTGCATGAACACCTGGCTTTCGCCCTTGCGGCGCACACCGACCACCAGGCCGGCCAGGATCACCGGGGTTTCCTGGCGCCAGGCGCGCTTCTCGCCATCCTTGCTGGGCCGGGCGGGGGGAATGAGTTTTTCCAGCATGCCCAGGTCGGTGCCGACCAGTTCCTTGACGTCGTCGGCATGCGGGTCGAACGGATGGCCACTAAGGTAGAACCCCAGCGTTTCGCGTTCGCCGTCCAGCAGTTGGCCCAGCCCCCATTCCTTGGCTTCGGGCAGGTCCAGCTGCAGCGCGGTGCTGACCGGGTCGGGCGCGCCGAACAGCGAGTTCTGGCCAGAGGCCTTCTCGCGCGACATCTGGTCGGTGGCCTTGAGCACTTCAGGCAGCTGCAGCATCAGCGAGGCGCGGTTCTTGCCCAGGCCATCGAGCGCGCCGCAGTTGATCATGGCTTCAAGCGTGCGGCGGTTGAGCTTGCCCGATTCGATGCGCATGCAGAAATCCAGCAGCGAGGCGTAGCGGCCCTTGGCCAGGCGCTCATCGACCACCGCTTCGCAGGCACCCTGGCCCACGCCCTTGATGGCGCCCAGGCCGTACTGGATGGTGTCGGCGCTGGAGGCTTCGAACATGTACGCCGATTCGTTCACGCGCGGCGGCAGCACGGTCAGGCCGAGGTTGCGTACTTCGGCCAGGAAGCCTACCACCTTGTCGGTGTTGTCCATGTCCGAGGAGAGCGTGGCCGCCATGAACTCGGCCGGGTAATGGCGCTTGAGCCAGGCGGTCTGGTAGCTGACCAGTGCGTAGGCGGCGGCGTGCGACTTATTGAAGCCGTAGCCGGCGAACTTCTCCATCAAGTCGAAGATTTCGTCGGCCTTGGGGCCGTCGACGCCGCCCTTGGCCGCACCCTCGCGGAAGATCTCGCGGTGCTTGGCCATTTCGGCCGGCACCTTCTTGCCCATCGCGCGGCGCAGCAGGTCGGCGCCGCCGAGCGAGTAACCGCCGACGATCTGCGCCATCTGCATCACCTGCTCCTGGTACACCATGATGCCGTAGGTGTCTTTCAGGATCGCTTCGGTACGCGGATCGGGGTAGATGATTTCTTCCTGGCCGTGCTTACGCGCGTTGAAGGAGGGAATCAGGTCCATCGGGCCGGGGCGGTACAGCGACACCAGCGCGATGAGGTCTTCGAAGCGGTCGGGGCGCGCGTCCTTCAGCAGGCGGCGCATGCCCGAGGATTCGAACTGGAACACCGCACCGGTGTTGCCGTTGGCGAAGATGTCCTTGTAGGTGGGGGCATCGTCGAGCGGCAGCGCGGTGATGTCGACCGGCGGAATGCCGGCGCGGGCGTGGCGCTTGTTGATCGCCTTGACCGCCCAGTCGATGATCGTCAGCGTGCGCAGGCCGAGGAAGTCGAACTTCACCAGGCCGATTTCTTCGACGTCGTTCTTGTCGAACTGGGTGACCGGGTTGCGGCCACGGCCGCCTTCATCGTGTTCGGCGAACAGCGGGCAGAATTCGGCCAGCGGTTCGGGCGCGATCACCACGCCACCGGCATGCTTGCCGGCGTTGCGGGTAAGGTCTTCGAGCTGGCGTGCCAGGTCGATCAGGTCGCGCACGTCGTCTTCGTTCTGGTAACGCTGGATCAGCTCCGGCGATGCCATTTCCGAATCCTTGCCTTCGCCCATCGCATCCTTGAGCGAAATGCCCAGGATGTTGGGAATCAGCTTGGACACGCCATCGACCAGGCCATACGGGAAGCCGAGCACGCGCCCGGAGTCGCGCACCACGGCCTTGGCGGCCATGGTGCCGTAGGTGATGATCTGGCTGACGCGTTCGCGGCCGTACTTGCGCGCGACGTAGTCGATGACTTCGTCGCGGCGGTCCATGCAGAAGTCGATGTCGAAGTCGGGCATCGACACGCGTTCGGGGTTGAGGAACCGCTCGAACAGCAGGTTGTACGGAATCGGATCCAGATCGGTGATCTGCAGCGCCCAGGCCACCAGCGAACCGGCACCGGAACCACGGCCGGGGCCGATCGGAATGCCCTGGTTCTTGCCCCACTGGATGAAGTCGGCCACGATCAGGAAGTAGCCGGGGAAGCCCATCTTGATGATGGTGGCCAGCTCGAATTCCAGGCGCTCGACGTAATCCTCGCGGGTCTTGCCCTCGGCCAGAGGATTCTTTTCCAGGCGCGCTTCCAGGCCCTTGCGCGATTCGCTGCAGATCCAGCTGTCCAGCGTTTCGTTTTCCGGCACCGGGTAGTTGGGCAGGAAGTAGGTGCCCAGCCGCATTTCGATGTTGCAGCGTTCGGCCAGCGCCAGCGTGTTGTCGATCGCATCGGGGATGTCGGCGAACAGCGCGCACATCTCTTCGGGCGATTTGAGGTACTGCTGGTCGCTGTAATCGCGGGGGCGCTTGGGATCGTCCAGCACGCGGCCGGAGGAAATGCACACGCGCGCTTCGTGGGCGCTGAAATCGTCCGGGCGCAGGAAGCGCACGTCGTTGCTGGCCACCACGGGCAGGCCACGCTGGCCGGCGGCCACCAGGGCAAACTGGTTGAACGCTTCTTCGCCTTCGCGACCGGTACGGGTCAGTTCCAGGTGCAGGCCATCGCCGAACACGCGCTGCCAGTCGGCGAGCTGCTGCTCGGCCAGGTCATGGCGGCCTTCGCCGGCCAGGCGCCCGGCCAGGCTGTCGCGGCCGGCCAGGGCAAACAGGTTGTGGCAACCAGCCTTGAGCCAGTCGGGGTGCACGGCCACGCCGCCTTCAGGGCGGTGGCCTTCCATCCAGGCGCGGGTAAGCAGGCGCGACAGGCTGAGATAGCCTTCGCGGTCGCGGCAGAGCAGGGTCATGCGCCAGGGGGTCATGCCCTCTTCGGCGATCATGATGTCGGCACCGGCGATCGGCTTGATGCCGACCGTTTCAGCGGCCTTGTAGAACTTGACCAGCGCGAACAGGTTGTTCAGGTCGGTCACTGCCAACGCGGGCAGGTTCAGTTCGACGGCGCGGCTGAGCAGGTTGGCCTGCTTGGCCTTTTTCGGGTCAGCCTGATCCGGTTTCGCCGGGACACGGATGGTCGAATCCGCCAGCGAAAACTCGGTGTGGACGTGCAGATGTACGAAACGGGAAGTGGACATGCCGGGCCAATGTAATGCCCGGTCAGGGTAGCCGCGCGGGGCAGCCCGAACAAGGCTTGACAGGGCGTTGGGTTAAGGCCGGAGGCTTGGAGCTGAAGCCAGGGCAGATGCCGAAGCAGATGCCAAAGCCAGAGCGCTTGGGCGGTTGGGCTATCGGCTGGGGCGGCGGCGGGGGCAGGGGTACGGGACACGCCGTAAACCGCCCTCCGGGCCCCGGCCCAACCGCCAGCGGTTGGGCGTTCAGTCGCACGCGAGGCAGTGCCTCGCAAGCCGTGCGCCTTCACCCCTGGGGGCTCTCTTGCAACATCCATGTTGCAAGGAAAGGTCCCGTACCCCTGCCCCCGCCGCCGCCCCCAACGGAACATCGGCTCGCACGGGAAAGCGGGAGCAAAGGCTCTGTTCTTGACGTTCGTTGGGCACCAGCCAACTGTCAAAGGGCGGCGGCGGTGGGTTTGCGGGGGTGTGAGCCGCATGGATGCGGCGACCAAGCCTCCAGGGACGGATTCACGGCGTCCCCCGCAAACC
>NZ_JASCOP010000004.1:0-89144 GCF_029959395.1 Stenotrophomonas sp. PS02300 | reverse complement strand
TCCACCGCCCCCGGCGCCCGCCCATCCCGCCGCCCCGCCGCCGGGCCGGGCGCCGCGGGGGGCGCGGCGGCAGTCGCTGCTGCAGATGCCCTTCTGCGCCGACTGGCTGGCCGACGGCGCCTGGGAGCAGCTCATCGCCGACGTAGACTGGAGCAGCGATGGATGGCGCTTGGCACAGACCCTGGCGGCCATCGCGCACCAGCAGGAATCCACCGGCGACCGCACCACGGCGGCGCTGCTGCGGCTGCTTGCGTGCCTGGCGTCCATGCACCTGCAGGTGGGCGGCGATGAGCTGCTGACCCCGCGCTACATCACCCCGGAGCGCTGGAGCGCTGGACTGCGCGACATGGACGCCAACGACTGCGCCGCCGTGATGGCAATCGCCCGGACCACCCAGCTGACCTGGATCCGGGCGCGCTGTGCGGAGGTGGTGTTGGCCTCGCCTCATGCCCAAGGGCGCGAACGTCACGCGTTGGCCGCGCTTGGGGCTGACGCCTACCTGCAGCTGGTGCGCGAGGCTGAGGCGACGACCGCGGACGTGGAAATCCACACCGTCACCCACCTGCGCCGGGCCTTGGCCCTGGGCTGGCCGGCAAAGAAGAAGGATGTCGCGTTCCAGCAGCAAGTCTGGCGCTCCTTCATGGCCCTGTTCCGTCGCACTTTGCGCGGCCCCTTCCCGGGCATGGCCGATGGTTACGTGACCGAGCTGCTCGACCGTCCGTCCGATCATGCGCGGGAAGCGGCCGAACTGCTGGAGACGACGGCGCGTGCGACCGCGCCAACCGAGGACATTGATAGCGAGATCCAACACCGGCTGTTCAGCCTGGCGCGGCGGTTGTGGGAGTCGGAGCGCGAACTCGCACGCGCTCGCGCCGCAGGCCGACACGCTGCGGAAGCGCTCGTTTCACGCGCCGGCAACGTCGCAAGTGCCGCCGTGAAGGCGGCCTGGCTTGCCCAGGCCATCGCCGAGCTGAGGCGCTACCACGGCGATGCCGAGCGGGTGCAGCGGCTGCAAAGCGAGCTCGCTGATGTCCGGCTGCGTATCGCCGACGAGGTGGGCGAGATCCAGCTACAGGTCGATGTCAGGCACATTCACGAATGGGCGCAAGAACACGTGGCCTCGGCCGATTACCAACTGGCTCTGCTGAAGATTGCCTTCGCGGCACTGGACCATCCGGACCCCGAACGGGAGCGCCAGCGCGCCATCGCGGAGAAGCGCGGGGAGTTCTTCGGATCCTTCTTTGGCAGCACCCACCTGGATGCGGAGGGAGCCCCCATCCGATCCCAAGGGCCCTTCGACGCAAACGACCCAGTACATGTGGAGGCGGCCGCCATCGAGCGCTTGTGCGACGAGCGCTACCCTCGCGTGCTGGCGCCATTGATCGACATCGCCCTGCGGACGCTGTCCGAGCGGTTCAGCAGCGCGTTCGATGACGTGCTTTCTCTCGTTCGGTACAGTCCGGCGACCCCGCACGGCCACGCCTGGCAGATTGCCCGCGGGCTGTACGCCGGACTACAGTTCCGCTGGATTGATGCGGCAATCAATCTCATTCCGATGGTCGAGGCCTTCGTCCGCGCCGACCTCAAGCGCCACGGCATCGACACGCGGGTCGCGAACGAGCTTGACGGGGAGAACGAGCGGTCATTGACCCTGCTGCTGGAGTTGGATGCTCAGCGCGGCATTCTGCCCGCCGGCATGAACTTCGAGTTGAAAGCCCTGATGACGCATCCCGCCGGTGCCAATCTGCGCAATCGGTATGCTCATGGCTTGATGTCGGATAGAGAGCTGAGCAGCCCTGCGGCCATGGCCGTGTGGTGGCTCATGCTACGGATCGTGCTCAGGCCATTTTGTGAGCTAGCTGAGCCCAAGCAGGCAATGGACGGCGAGGCGGGCGCCACCTAGATGAAGCGCCACAGCAAGGCCGACAATGGGTCGGCGTTCACGAGTCTTCGCTAGAGCCAGCGGCCTGCGGTCTGCTGCTGGAATATCCGCAGTGCAAGCTCATAGTTGATACAGGTCTGCCCGCTGTAGGGTGCGACCTTGACGAACAGTGCCAGTTCTTGCGGCGAGAACGACCAGCTCTCGGGGAGACGCAACTTTCGTTTAGCAGCCCCATCGGCGCTGTTGCAATCACCACAGATCAACGTATCCGGAAAGCGCCCGTCACCATGGCAATGATGCTCCGCCATGGTAATGCTGAATCCCATGCCATACGCATCGCCGAACCTGGCGCGCCACGAGGGCCCACGGATCTCCGTCCAGCGGATCAGCTGCTGCGCGGTCCGACCACAGCAGGGGCAGCGCCAGCCGCTGTCGACGGCGTCGCGGTACTTGCGCGCACAATGCATCCCAGTGAATGCCGCAATGTCATCTGCAGTCGGAATACGCGAGTACTTCGCTGATTTTGTCATTGCGATTACGCCACCATACGATCCAAGGGCAAGGGTACAACGCATCGGCACCCCCCGCGGGCGCACAGGATGATGCGAGGGCTCCGTCGTGGCGACACCGCAAATCGTGGCCTGCTTTGAGTCAAGAAGGCGCTCCCCATTCCAATAGCGTGCCCCAGCGCCTGGCTCCGGCCGCCTTGCCATCTGCCACTCGAGCTCGCGATGACTACCGGCGACTGGCGGGCTCGCGGGCTGGCGGTTGGAATTTGAGATGAAGTATAGACGCGCCGCAGGGAAGAACGAGCCCACCGCGTCCCGGCAGAGCGCATCGATGCTGTGGGAGCCACAGGATATGAGCCGGACATCCTGCGGGTCGTGGAGGAATATCAGAGCCGATCGATGCAGTAGACTGGCGCGCAGGCCCCGCCTGCACGCACATCGCCATACAGACACGGAGGACGATCATGCCCCGCTGGGACCTGACGCGTGAGCTGATTCATTTCACCCAAGGTGACACTCCGGACGCGGCCTGCAGCAGGCTGCGCAGCATCCTAGGCGACGGCTATCTACGGGGCAGCGATCACCGGATCACAGGGGGCTATCGCTGCGTCTGCTTCACCGAGGCGCCTCGGGCGGCGTTGGCGGCAGGGCTGGTCAACCGCTAGAACTACGGACGCTATGCGCCCTTCGGCCTGATCTTCGACAAACGTTGAGGGTCGGCAGGGAATCATTACGTACAGGGCCAAAAGCTGCCTAAGCGACTGAATTTCAAGGTTGATTGCTCGTCTCTCGATCAGGTTCTCCCCATCTATGGGGTCTGTTCAAGCACCTTGGCTGTGTAGCTCAGCGGCGCCACTTCCCTTTCAAGATCCAGGTGGTAGTCGCCGAAGCGATTGATGTGGCTGGTCCGATAAGGCGACAGGCCGGCCAGGATCTCGGGCGTCAGTTCAATCCCCTCCTTCCTCATCTCGGCCAAGGTCCGGCTCATGCCTTCCACGTTGTGGAGGATGATCATGTTGGCCACCAGCTGGCTGTACTTGATGATCTTGCGCTGCTCGTGTTGGACGTTCTCAGCAATGATCCCCTGGCTGCCAAAGAACACCCATTTCACGAAGCCGTTGTATTCCTCGCTCTTGTTGGTGGCAGCATGGATCGTTTTGCGGATCTCATTGTCATCAATGTAGCGCAGCAAGAACAGCGTTCGAACGGCCTTGCCAAGTTCCCGGAAGGCGAAGTACAGCTTGTTCTTCCGGCTGTAGGTGCCCAGCCGGCGCAGGATCGAGGACGCGGTGATCTTGCCCAATCGGATTGAGATCACCACCCGCAGCATGTCGTGGAGATGGGTGGCGATCAGTCGCCAGTCGATGCTGTCCCCGAACAGTGCCTGGATGTTCTTATAAGCCCTACCCGGTTCGGGCCGAAAGAATGTCAGGTCCTTGATGTTCCGGATCCGGGGCATCAGCTGGATGCCCAGCATGTGGGCCAGGCCGAAGACCGGATAGCTTTGGGCCTGCGTGTCGCCATGGACGATCTCAGGCTGGATGTCGGAAGTGTTGGCCAACAGACCGTCGAGGATGTAGATGCCCTCGTGCACGCCACAGGGAATGAAGTGGCTGAACAGCGCTACGTATTTGTCGGACACGTGGTAGTAGCCGATGCCACCGTAGCCGCCGTAGCGGATGTGATACTCCGACAGCAGGTTGTCCTCGTAGACGCTCCACTTCGTGCCATCAGCTGATGCGCTCTTGCCGCTGCCCCAATAGCCAGGCAGGTCGAATTTGTTGTAGGTATTGATGACCTCCACGATGGCCTTCTCAAGCACATCCTCGGTCACGTATTTCAGGTTGAGCCAAGCGACTTGGCGCCGGCTGAAGCCCTTGATCGACCGCGCCGTCTGCGTCGGCCCCAGGTTGCAGCCATAGCAGAATGGCGTGGTGATCACACGTCGGGGCAGATCTTCGACCTGGCTCTCGGTGCCGGCGATCGGGCGGAAGAAACGGTGCAGATCCAGCCATTGGCTGGCATCGATCAGGACATCGACGATGCTGGATTCTGGAAGCCGTTCGGCGATGAGGCGATCCACCGTGGTAATCGCGCTGGAGACTTCGGCGCGTTGCCCCTTCCGCAGCACCAGGCGCCCATCCAGGATGTCCGCATGTACGTTCTCCGGGAAACGCGCGTCGACCTCATCGGCCAGGGAGGTCAGTTGTGCACGTAATCCCGCCACGAAAGACTCGGCGTCGGTGGGCAGGCCTGACACCTGGCCGTAGGCTTCCAGTTCCTGGGCCAAGGTGGCTTCATCGACCAGCTGCTCACGGTAGTCATCAAACCGTTCGCTGCTGGGAATGAAGAGATCTCCGGACTTCAGTTCGTCCTTGACCTGCACCAGCACGGCCAGCTCGAAGTACTTACGGTGCATCCAGCCGGCGCCGGCTGCACTGGCCCGCTTGCCGAACACGTGCTGACACCAGAGCTTGGACATCCAGTCAAAGTCCTTTTCCGGGTCCAAACCGAGGGAGGCGACCTCGATCAGCTCACGGCGCTGGTTGCGCAGCGAGAGCACCGCTGCGATCAGCGGCTCCATGCCGGCGTCGTGGCTGGTCGCCCGAAGTTTCATCAGCTCCAGCCCATTGAACAGCAGCGGCCTGACCGCGCCATAGGGCTGCAGCATGAAAGGCAGGTAGTTCTTCCCGGCGTAGGCCATATGTTCTTCGCATTCGGCCAGCAAGGTCGACACTTCCGCTTCCAGGCTGTTGTCGATGGCATCCACGCGCTGACTATCGCTGCCGTCTAGCTGATAGGCCTGCAGGATTTCCTTGAGCTGGCCGATGAGGAAGTCGGCCCGTTTGGCATGTTCGAGCTGGTAGGCCAGCAATTTCTGCTGGGCCGTGTTCTCCAGCCCGCGCACCTGCTTGATGAACAACTCGGCTGCATCATCCAGTGTCTTGGCATGCTGGGCGCGAATGAAGATGGTGGCCAGCGCATAGCGCTTGTCCGGAGCCAGTTCGGCCAGCTCGCTGGCGTCATAGGCCCGAGCCATTGCACGGAACTGCTTGAGCTTGGGCACCGGCACATCGATGGGAGGCAGCTGGTCGGCCAACTGCTGCAGCATGCGGATGTGCTGCAGGTAGAACCGAACTTCCTTGTTGGTGGGCCGGCCGGGCTCGCGCTTGAGTGATTGCCAGCCGGTGAACCTGGACCCTTCCGGTGCGCGCAGCAGTTCGTCGATGAGCGTGCGCGTGGCAGGCGTCAGCGCGTGGCTGATGCTGCGGTAGTAGCCCAGATTGACCCGCTCACGGGCGCCGATGGCGGCCAGCTCCAGAGTGCGGAAACCGGGCAGTTCGTAGCGATGGTGCACCAGCTCTTCGAGCAGGACGTTCACGATGTCCGGGATGGTGTGCTTGGTCTGGGCTGCTCCGGTGGCCACTGTGTCCAGCCAAGCCAAGCCCGATTTATCCAGGGGACGTACCCCGATGAATTGCCGAAGCTGCGGCATATGCCGGCGCTGGCTGCCGGAAGCGTCGTAGCGTTCGAGCTGGTCGGTGTCCAATACGCGCCCGAGTCGGGCGGCCTTGGCGATGTGCTTCCGGATCCGCTCGGGTACGTCGGCCAACAGCGTGAAGTAGCCCAAGCGTTGGAAGAGCTTGAGATGAATCAGTACCGCCAGCTGCGGACCCGGCTGGGTGGTCAGCTGCTTGGCGAATGCAATCTCAGCGGCGGTCGGGGTATAGATCTCCTCCAGTTCCTTGGCGGTGGGATCAGGCTTCAGTCGCGGGTAGGCGGTCTCGTGAAGGGTAGCCATTGGATCCGGAGGGTGTGAGGGGGATCAGTCCCAGTGCCGGCCGTCGTCTGTACTGAGCGACGCTTCCAGGAAGCACTGGTGCGTATCGGCCATGCGGTGCATGTCATCGAGCAACGTGGCCAGGATTTCATCCAGATCCCTTTCGGGATCGGTGGGAGCAGTCAACTGGTACTCGCTGCTGGCGGTGTTCAGGCGCACAGCCTGGAACGGGGCCAAGCAGATCTCTTCAATTCGGCCTCGGGCCTTGGCCGCGCCGCGGCCCGTGCGGGCAAACGGGGTCAGCACCATGCGCAGGCGCAGCTGCAGGGCCGATTTGCCCTCCGGCGCCGGCAGTGCCATCGCCGGTACCGGCACGGTTGGACTGGGCAGGCTTGCTTCAATGCGGTCCCGGGCAAACGGGTCACGCCCGTCCAGGTAACGCATGGCCGACTGCACATCGCGCCAGCCCACGTACTCCATCAAGGCCTTCATGTCCCAGCCTTGGTCGTTGGCCCAGCTGGCAAAGCCGCGGCGCAACGAATGGCTGCTGTGGAGCCCCGCATCGGCAAAGCCGGCACTGGTCAGCAACTCGCGCAGCAGGCGCACCAAGCTGTTGGGATGCAGGCCTTCGGCGCTCACCTGGCCCCATTGGTTGACTGCCCGAAACACCGGCCCTTCTTGCAGGTCGGCCGCCTGCAGCCACGCCTGGGTCGCCTCCACCGGACATAACCGCGACAGCGCCGGCACCTTGTAGGTGACGCCGGCTGCCTGGCGATCACCCTTGCTGCGTGGCAAGAAGCAGGTCATCCCCTGTCCCGGCACCAGCGTGAGATGGGCCACGTCCAGACGCAGCAGTTCATCGCCACGGAATCCCCGCCAGAACCCGAGCAGCACCAGCGCTCGGTCTCGTTGATGGCGCAGCGCCGCCGGCCCATCGCCCCGGGCATGTGCCGCAGCGATCGCCGCGGCCAGCCAGTCATCGAGCTCGACCAGCCGCCGAATCTGGAGCGGCGCGGCTTGCTTGACCTGGCCCGGGTGCAGGGTCTGGATGCCTTTGAGCACCTTGCGCACCAGCGGCGATCGGGTCGGGTCGACAAAGCCGTGGTCGCGGTGCCAAGAGGCGATGGCCGCCAGACGTTGGCGGAGGGTGCTGGTCGCCAAGGTCTGCGCATAAGCGGCCAGGTACCGGGCCACGCTGTCAGGTGTCGCTGGGAGGTGGCCTTGCCATTCAACCTCGAAGTGCCGCAGCGCCGACGCATAGCTGCGCACCGTGTTCTGGCGCGTGGCCGCATCGAGGTAGCGGTCCAGTTCGGTCACTGGCGCGTGGCCTCCACCGAGGTCGTCTGGCGCAGCGTCGACAGGATGGTGCATTCCGCCCGCTGCCCGCCATGGCAACTGGCAATCACCCGTTCCAGCTCGCTGGCCATGCGCTGCAGGTCGGCCATGCGGGCGCGCACGTCGGCCAGATGGCTGCGGGCCAACCGGTCCACGTCCCCGCACGAAAGCTCCTCATCGCCGGCCAGCTGCAGCAGGCTGCGGACCTCCTCCAGGCTGAAGCCCAGGTCCCGGCCACGCGCAATGAAGCGCAGCCGCTCGATGTCGGCCGGGCCATAGACCCGGTAGCCGTTGCCCGTGCGCCCCGGGCGCGGCAGCAACCCGATCCGCTCGTAATAGCGAATCGTCTCCAAGTGGCATCCGCTGGCGTCGGCAGCCTCACTGATTTTCATTCGTAGTACGCTTGACTCCGTAGTAGCTACGGACTTTACGCTGAACCCGTATCCGCCGCCACTCCGGCCGCGGCGCTGCATGTGACGACCATGCCACTGCCCATCGCCTTGATTCGCTACTGCCTGATTGCCTTGCTGATCGGCTGGGTTCTGCCCGCTTCTGCTCAGGCGGAGCCTGCCGCAGCAGACCTGCGCCAAACCTGGCAGATGCTCGATTACATCGCGGTCGACTACCCCGGCGCGGTCCAGGCCGGTCGCGTAATTGCCCCCAACGAATACGCCGAAATGAGCGAGTTTGCCGGCTCCGTGCGCAGTCAGCTGGCAGCATTGCCCGGTGGCCAGAACCAGCAGGAGCTGACGGCCCAGGCCGACCGCCTGGTCCAGGCGGTGGCAGAGAAGGCCGACCCGGCGCAAGTGGCAACGTTGGCGCGCGGGCTCGGCACGACGCTGTTGGCCCGCTACCCGATCGGCGCTGTTCCGGCGAGCGCGCCGAAGACCTCCCAGGCCGCGTCCATCTACAGCCAGCAGTGCGCGGCCTGTCACGGCCCCACAGGTCACGGTGATGGCCCCGCCGCGCAAGCGTTAAGTCCGCCGCCGATCGCGTTCACCGATGCCACTCGCGCCGCGCAGCGAACGCCGCTGTCGTTGTACGAGGTCATTTCCCAGGGTGTGCCGGGTACCGGCATGGTCAGCTTCTCTGGGCTGTCAGAAAGTGATCGCTGGGCGTTGGCATTCTATGTGGGCAGCTTGGGGTATTCCTCGCAAGCCAAGGCTCAAGGTGAGACGTTATGGCGCACCAGTGCCGAGGCCCATACGCACATTCCCTCGCTCGAAGCGCTGACACGCACGCGAGAGGCCGATCTTGCCACCACGATGCCCGCCGATCAGGCAAACGCGATCATCGCCTACCTGCGTTCGCAGCCACAGGCAGTAAACGAAGCGGTACCAGGAGCCGATCGCTTTGCGGTGGCGCGGCAGCGACTGGCCGCCAGCCAGCGCGCTTACGCTGATGAGGACCTGGCTCAAGCCAAAAAGCTTGCGCTCTCGTCCTATCTGGATGGTGTAGAGCCGCTTGAACCCACGCTGGCCACGCGCAATCCGTCATTGCTGCGAGAGATCGAGACGGCCATGGCAGGCTACCGCGCGCAGCTGGATCAGCATGCGCCCGCGGCTGACGTTGCCGGGCAGGCAGCGCAAATTGCCCAGCTGTTTGATCGCGCGGACGTGGCGCTGCAGGACACCCGAATAGGCGCCAGCACCGCGTTTCTAGGCAGCTTTACCATCTTGGTACGCGAAGGACTGGAAGCGCTGCTGATCGTGATTGGTATCGTGGCGTTCTTGCGTAAAGCCGAGCGGTCTGATGTGTTGCCGTATGTGCATGCGGGTTGGATCTGCGCGTTGTTGGCAGGCGCAGCTACCTGGGCAGTGGCCACTTACTTTGTTGATATCAGCGGTGCGAACCGGGAAGTCACTGAGGGCGTCTCGGCCTTGTTCGCTGCCGCTGTCCTGCTCAGCGTAGGCATCTGGATGCACCAAAAGAGCCTTGCAGGGCGGTGGCAGGAGTACCTGCACGCCAAGCTGACGACTGCGCTGACACGGCGCTCGGCTGTTTTCCTGTTCATGCTGGCCTTTGTCGCGGTGTACCGCGAGGTGTTTGAGACGATCTTGTTCTACATCGCGATGTGGAGCGATCAGGCGTCCACCGCCATCCTCGCAGGCCTGGTGGCGGGAATCGCGGTGTTGGCTGCGGTGGCGTACTGGATGCTGCGCATGAGCAGGCGGCTGCCGATTGGCCGGTTCTTTTCGATCAGCTCGATTCTCATCGCGGTGATGGCGGTCATCCTGATCGGTAAAGGCGTGGCCGCGTTGCAGGAAGCGGGCTGGATCTCTCAAACACCGCTCGCGTTGCCGCGCATCGAGTGGATCGGCCTGTATCCCACCTGGCAGTCGCTGCTGGCGCAGGTATTGGTAGGCACCGCCGCCATCGTGGGGTTCCTCGCCAATGCCCGTTCCGGTGTGCGTAGACAGCCAGGCGCAAACAAGCAATGAAACAACACAGCAGAGGACCAAGACATGAGTGATTGCGGGTGCCACCACGAAGCCAAGAACAAGGAGGAGCGACGCATCCTCTGGATCGCCTTGGTCCTGAATGCAGCGATGGCCGTGATCGGCGGCATTGCCGGCTGGATTGCCCATTCCACCGGGCTGCTGGCTGACGCGCTGGACATGCTGTCTGACGCCACCGCCTATGCCATTGGCCTGGTCGCTATCGGGCGCACGGCGCGCTTCAAGGCCAACGCCGCGTGGGTCAGTGGCAGCGTGCTGCTGGTGCTGGGCGTAGGCGTGCTGGTCGAAGTCGGCCGCCGGGTGATGTACGGAGCCGAGCCGGTCAGCGGTTGGATGATCGGTACCGCTCTGGTCTCGCTGGCCGTGAACCTGAAGGTGCTCCGTATGCTCGCCCCCTTGAAGTCTGGCGAAGTGCATCTGCGAGCGACCTGGCTGTTTACCCGCGCCGATGTGGTGGCCAACGTTGGGGTGATTCTGGCCGGCCTGTTGGTGTGGTGGCTGGCCAGCCCCTACCCGGATTTCGTGATCGGCGCCCTGATCGGCCTGTATGTGATCAAGGAGGCTTTCGAGATCTTGGGTGATGCTCGCCGGGCGCGTGCCGACGCGCGCAAAACGCCTGCATGACAGCGCTTGGCCGGCTGAGCTGTGGCCTGCGCTGGCTGCTGCTGGCGCACTTGGCCGTGGGCCTTGTGACGCAGCCGGTGCTGGCAGTGGTTGGCGAGCTCCATGCTCAAACCCATCTGGCCGCGGCCGACCATGACCCGGCAGTGGCATCACCAGCTTCCGAGCGTGGCGTAGACGCCGCGCTGCACCGGCTACAGCAGCTGGTGCTGTGCTGTAGCCAGGCCGCGCCGGCTCCAGAAATAGTGTTGGCCATTGCTCATATCGGCCGGCATTGGCCGTCGGCGACAGCCCATGCGGACAGATATCGGCATGAGCACCTGCTCGCGCCGTTCCGGCCGCCGATCGCAGGGTGATGCGCGCCGGCGTGCGCCGGATCCCTGTTGGCTATCGAAAATTCTGGAGTACTTCATGCATGTGCGATTGGCGGCCCTGGCCGCGTGGCTACTGTTGAGCGCGGCGGCAACGCCGGCGACAGCAGAAGAGCTGATGACCTTGGACGACGCGTTTGCACGCGTGGCCCAAACCCACCCCGAGCTGCGCCTGGTCGATGCGCGAGCCACGGTGCTCGCTGCCGAGCGCGACCAGGCCGTGCAGCGGCCACCGTGGACGTTGGGGGCGGAGGTTGAAAATGCGCTGGGCACGGGCGCGGCCCGTGGCCTGGACAGCGCGGAGTTGACCTTGAGCCTGAGCTCGGTCCTGGAGCGCGGCGGCAAGCTCGACGCCCGCCGCACCTTGGCCCAAAGCCGGATTGATGCACTGGCCGTGCAGCGCGAGACCGGGCGGCTGGACCTGCTCGCCGAGACGGCGCAGCGCTATTTGGCCGTTGTCGGTGCCGACCGGCAACGCAGCCTGGCGAACATGGATGTCGGCCAGCGCCAGCGGACCGTCGCCGCTGCCCGGCAGCGCCTGCAGGCTGGCGCGTCTCCCGAATCGGTGATGCTCACCGCACAAGCAGCACTGGCGAGAGCAGAATTGACCCGTGATCGGGCCGAGCAGCAGCGCATTGCCGCCCGGCAGCACCTTGCTGCCCTCTGGGGCGAACGTGCTCCGAGCTTCGAGGTGGCCGCGGCGGATCCCATGACCCTGCCGGCGATCGCGTCCATGCAGTCGCTGGCCGAGGAATTGGAGCGCACTCCCGAGTTGGCGCAGTTTGCCGATGCCCGCCGGATCGCGCAGGCACGACTGCAGCTGGCGCGTTCGGCGGCCTCGCCGGACTTGTCGTGGCAGCTGGGCGTGCGCCGCCTGCAGGAGACTGACGACACCGCGCTGGTGGCCAGCCTGTCCATGCCACTGGGCAGCCGCAGCCGCGCGCAGCCGGAGATCCGCGCCGGCGAAGCCGAGCTGGAGGTTCTGACGATCGAGCGCGAGGCCAAGGGCCTGTCGCTGTATTCCACGCTGGTCGAAGCCCATGGTCGCTACACCGTGGCGCAGGCCGAGGTGGCACGGCTGCAAGGCGAGGTGCTGCCGAAGTTGGCCCGGGCTGAGCAGGCCGCCGAGCGCGCCTATCGCGCCGGCGCGATCAGCTACCTGGAATGGGCACAGCTGCAGTCCGAACGCACGGCCCTGGCCCAGCAGCAGCTGGACGTGGCGCTCGATGCGCAGCGCGCCCTGATCGAAATTCAACGCCTGACCGGCCAGGCGCTTGTCGCGCCGCCGGCGGCTGCTTCCACCGGAGAGACCCCATGAATCGCTTTTCCTGGACCGCACTGGGCATGGCCCTGATGATGCTGGCCGCCTGCAACGCGTCGGCCCCCAACGAAGCGTCCGAAGGCGGCGCCGCCGCTGAGGGCGAAGAGCACGGCGAGCACGAGGAAGCGCCGCTGGAAACCAAGATTGCCGCCAAAGCTGCGCAGGCAGCGGGTATCCAGGTCGCACCGGCAGGCCCCGGTGAGATTGCTGACGAGCATGAGGTGCAAGGGCTGTTGACCCCGATTGACGGTCGCATCGCGCAGGTCACGGCACGCTTCCCCGGACCGGTCCGCTCCGTGCGTGCGGGCGTGGGTGATCAGGTACGGGCCGGCCAGGCACTGGCCACGGTAGAGAGCAACCTGAGCCTGACCACCTATACCGTCACCGCGCCGATCAGTGGCGTGGTCATGGCGCGCACGGCCGCCGTAGGCATGGCCGCCGCTGAGGGCGCGCCGCTGTTTGAGGTCGCCGACCTGTCCACGCTGTGGGTGGACCTGCACATCTTCGGCGCCGACGCCCAGCACATCGGTGCTGGCGTGCCGGTGACGGTTACCCGCTTGAGCGATGGCGTCACCGCACAGACCACCTTGGAGCGCGTCCTGCCCGGCACCGCCACCGCCAGCCAAAGCACCATTGCGCGCGGCACGGTGGCCAACACCGATGGCCTGTGGCGGCCGGGGTCGGCGGTCAAGGCGCGGGTCACCGTGGATCGCCAATCGGCAGCGTTGGTGGTGCCGATCACGGCGCTGCAGACCGCAGAAGACCAGGACGTGGTCTACGTGCAGCAGGGCGAAACCTACCACACCCGGCCGGTGAAGCTGGGGCGCCGCGACGCCGAACGCGCCGAAGTGCTGGAAGGCCTCAAGGCCGGTGAACAGGTGGTGGTGGCCCAAAGCTTCCTGATCAAGGCCGACATCGAAAAGTCCACCGTGGAAGAAGAATGAGGCCCGCCATGCTCGAACGCCTCATTGGGCTGTCCATCCGCCATCGCTGGCTGACGCTAGTGCTCACCGCTGCGCTGGTTGCGCTGGGCGTGTGGAGCTACCGTCACCTTTCCATTGACGCCACACCCGACATCACCAACGTCCAGGTCCAGATCAACACCCAGGCCCCGGGTTACTCGCCGCTGGAGGCCGAACAACGGGTTACCTTTGCCATCGAAACGGCCATGGCCGGTCTGCCCAAGCTGGACTACAGCCGCTCGCTGTCGCGCTACGGGCTTTCGCAGGTCACCGTCGTCTTCAAGGACGGCACCGACCTGTACTTTGCCCGCCAGCAGGTCGCCGAGCGCCTGCAGCAGATCGCCTCCCAGCTTCCCGAAGGGTTGGACCCGGAAATGGGGCCGATCTCCACCGGGTTGGGCGAGATCTTCATGTACACCGTGGAGGCCGAGCCCAACGCTCGCAAGCCCGACGGCACCCCGTACACGGCCACGGACCTGCGCACCCTGCAGGACTGGGTGATCCGGCCGCAGCTGCGCACCACGCCCGGCGTCACCGAGGTCAACACCATCGGCGGCTTCGAGCGGCAGATCCACATCACTCCCGATCCAGCTCAGTTGGTGGCGCTGGGCTTCACGTTGAACGACGTGGTCGCCGCGGTCATGCGCAACAACCAGAACATCGGCGCCGGCTACATCGAGCGCAACGGACAGCAGTTCCTGGTGCGCGTGCCGGGCCAGCTAGCCAATCTGGAGGCAATCGGCAACATCGTGCTGGACCGGCGCGATGGCGTGCCCATTCGGGTGCGCGACGTCGCTAGCGTGGGCGAAGGCAAGGAGCTGCGCACGGGCGCGGCCACCCAGAATGGCCACGAGGTCGTGGTCGGTACCGCCTTCATGTTGTTCGGCGCCAACAGCCGGGACGTCTCCCAGGCGGCCGCGGCCAAGCTGGATGCCGCCAACGCCAGCCTGCCTGCCGGCGTCCATGCCAAGGCCGTCTATGACCGCACCGCGCTGGTGGATCGCACCATCGGCACGGTGTCCAAGAACCTGATCGAGGGCGCGCTGCTGGTGGTGGTGGTGCTGTTCCTGCTGCTGGGCAATGTGCGCGCCTCGTTGATCACCGCGGCGGTGATCCCGTTGGCGATGCTGTTCACCATCATCGGCATGGTGCGTGGCGGCGTGTCGGGCAACCTGATGAGCCTGGGCGCGCTGGACTTCGGCCTGATCGTGGACGGGGCGGTGATCATCATCGAGAACTGTCTGCGCCGGTTCGGCGAGGCGCAGCACGCGCTGGGCCGCCAGCTCAACGATGAAGAGCGCTATGACCTGACCGCCTCGGCCACCGCCGAGGTGATCCGTCCCAGCCTGTTTGGCCTGGGCATCATCGCCGCGGTCTACCTGCCGATCTTCGCGCTGTCCGGGGTAGAAGGAAAAATGTTCCACCCGATGGCGATCACGGTGGTGCTGGCCCTGACCGGCGCCATGGTGTTGTCGCTGACCTTCGTGCCGGCGGCGATCGCCAGCTTCCTGCGCGGCCGTGTGGCTGAGCACGACAACCGCCTGATGCGCTGGTCGCGTGCCCGTTATACGCCGCTGCTGGATTGGGCCCTGCGTCGGCGCGTGGTGGTGCTGGCCGGCGCGGCCGTGCTGGTGGTGGGCTGTGGCGTGCTGGCCACCCGCTTGGGTTCGGAGTTCGTGCCGAGCCTGGATGAGGGCGACATCACCTTGCAGCCCATGCGTATTCCCGGCACCAGCTTGGAGCAGTCGGTGGCCATGCAGGAAACGCTGGAGAAGCGCCTGGCCCAGTTCCCGGAGGTGGCCAACATCTTCTCAAAGATCGGCACCGCCGAGGTGGCCACCGATCCTATGCCGCCGTCGATGGCCGACACCTTCCTGATGCTCAAGCCCCGCGACCAGTGGCCCGACCCGCGCAAGCCCAAGGCCGAGCTGGTGGAAGAGCTGGAGGCGGCGGCCAAGGAAATCCCGGGCAGCAACTACGAGTTCACCCAGCCCATCCAGATGCGCACCAACGAGTTGATCTCCGGCGTCCGTTCGGACGTGGCGGTCAAGGTCTACGGCGACAACCTTGACCAGTTGACGCGCCTGGCCAGCCGGGTCGAGCGGGTCATGCGTAGCGTCCCCGGCGCCGAAGACGTCAAGGCCGAGCAGGTCTCCGGCCTGCCGCTGCTGACCATCACGCCAGATCCGGCGGCATTGGCACGGTATGGCCTGAACCCGGGCGATGTGCAGGAAACGGTGGCCACCGCCATTGGGGGCAGTGTTGCCGGCCAGTTGATCGAGGGCGACCGCCGCTTCGACCTGGTCGTGCGCCTGCCCGAAGCGCAGCGCCAAGACCCCGCTATGCTGGCAGATCTGCCCATTCCGCTGCCGGCAAGCACCAGTGTCGATGAGTCCAGCCGTCTGGCCGCCGGCGCCAATGGGGGGCCTCGCACGGTGCCGCTGCGGGAAGTGGCGAAGATCCAGGTAGAGCGCGGGCCCAATCAGATCAACCGCGAGAACGGCAAGCGCCGCGTGGTGATCACCGCCAACGTGCGCGAGCGCGATCTGGGCGGGTTCGTCGGCGAGTTGCGCACACGCATCGGCCAGGATGTCGCGCTTCCAGAGGGCTACTGGATCGATTACGGCGGCACCTTCGAGCAGCTGATCTCGGCCACCCAACGCCTGGGCGTGGTCGTTCCGGTGACACTGGCGTTGATCTTCGCTCTGCTATTCATGGCCTTCGGCTCGGCCAAGGATGCGGCCATTGTGTTCAGTGGCGTGCCGCTGGCGCTGACCGGCGGTGTGCTGGCACTGGCTCTGCGCGGGATTCCGTTGTCGATCTCTGCCGGCGTGGGCTTCATCGCGCTGTCGGGCGTGGCCGTACTCAACGGGCTGGTCATGATCGCCTTCATCCGCCGTCTGCGCGAACAGGGCGATCCGCTAGACGACGCTGTGCGCGACGGCGCCCTTGGACGCCTGCGACCGGTGTTGATGACCGCCCTGGTAGCCTCGCTGGGCTTCCTACCCATGGCCTTGAATGTCGGTGCTGGCTCGGAAGTGCAGCGGCCGCTGGCCACTGTCGTCATCGGCGGCATCGTCTCATCCACCGCATTGACCTTGTTGGTGCTGCCGGTGCTCTATCGTTGGCTGCATCGCGACCGAGCTCCCCGCGCCGGTAGCACTGCTTTGGAGTCCCCATGAACGAGCTCAACCTGGAACAGGTCCGTGCGGCGATGTTTACCGACCCGGGCGTGAAAGCGGTGGACGACCTGCGCCTGGTCGCCGGTGAGCATGGCCGTGCGATCGCGGCCACCATCACGGTCGCGGCGCCCTCGGTCGACCTGGACCTGGTGCATGCTGTGATTGCCCAGGTCCTGGCCGATCAATTCGGCATCGATCAGATCATGCTGTGTTTCAACGACCCGGGCCCGGTACCGCCGCCGCCCACCGCGGCGCCGTTAAAGAAGATGTGATCGCAGCCCCTGGCTCTATGCGTCTGCGCTGGCAGGCGCATAGAGCTGATGACCCGGCAACGCGCACGCGCCGGCATACACAAAGGCCACGCTTTGCCGCGCCCGGGTGAAGGCCACGTAGTATTTCGGCGGCGCGGTGATACGCGCTGCATCGGCCGTGCGCAGGTACTGCGTCAACGGCCCGTTCGGAAAGATGAGGACCCGACTGTAGGTGCGGCCCTTGCACTGCCCAAAGTTCACCGCCGGCAGTCCGTCGCACGCCTGCCGCCGGTCATGCCGGAGCACGGTGGGGGCGAACTCCTGCATGTACGCGGCCACATCCCCTGGAGCGACGAGGTAGATGCCATCGTGTCCGGTGACCTCGCCATTGCCTGATTGGGTCCGCGGCATCTGCGGATAGAGCGTGTCAGCCATATCGCACAGGGCCTGGACGCAGCGCAGACTGGTGAGGCGGTGATCCAGCCGGCATAAGCCGTCGGCCTCCCAAATCTGAAACAGCGCTGCCAGATTCGGACCACGGTATTGGCTGTACCTTTGCGCATAGTTGGTGGCATACGTGGCTTGGCGCGTATCGCCTACCAACGTGATGGCAATCTCGCTCTTCAACAGCCGTTCGACCAGATCCAGATCAAAGCCGGCCAGATCCTGGACTTCGTCGATGTAGAGCTCGTCGTACATCGCCGCCAATCGCGCCACGACCTGGCCTTGGGTCAGCTCATCGCAGCGCACAGCGAAATCGGCCGCTCGGTCCGAATACATCCGGTTGCCCGCCAGGTAGTGGCGCGCCACCTGGGTGCGTGGGGCGCGGTTGTTGGTGACACCTTCTACGAACAGGATGGTCTCGATGCGAGGCTCAGGGCAAAGCGCAGCCTGGTACGGGCGAATGCACTGGCGCAGCAGAAAGCCATACCAGCTGTGCAAGGTGACATGCGCGGGGACCGCGCCTGCGTGGGCCTCAAACGAGCGCCGGATCTCTTCCAGGTTTTCCAGCGTGTAGGTGACAATCGCGATGCGGCGCCCAGGTCGCTCCAAGGCCTGCCGGACCAGCAACGTGGTCTTGCCCGAGCCGGCTGCCGAGAGCAGGACCCGGTTAGGTGATGGCACGCTGGACATAGTCCGGGAACCTGATCGAGTGCGGGCTATTGAAAATCGCCAAGGCCGTATCGGTCTTATGGCCCTTCATGTACTTGAGCAGCGCCACCTCATCGGCAAAGGCCTTGCCCAGCACGGTATTGAGTTCGGCCAGCGAGTTGGCTTTGATCAGCTGCTCTTCCAGCGAAGGGGCGCTCTCGTCGGAATCGTAATAGATCGCGTTGATGTGCTCGGCATAGCGCTCTTGCACAACTGCGATATCACCGTCGTTGTCGGTGATCACCTTGGCCTGAATCCTCAGTCGATCGGCAATCTGCAAGAAGCGTTTGAATGCCAACGACTTGACCGAAATGATGTCTACGCCGTGAGCCATCGGCGCCACGCCGTGATGGTCACTGTAGGCACGCTGCACGATCAGTTCGTCGGAAGGGCCTTCCACCAGGATCGCCTGCTTGGCCAGGATCAACCGCAGCGTGTCGTGGCCCGGCAGCTTCATGAAATAGTCGTGGGTATCGCTGGGCAGCTGGTCCAGCTTCATCTGGCCTTGCGCGCTGAACAGGATCACGTTGTCCACGCCCAGCTTGTTCAACACGAAGCTGCTGTGGGTGGCGATGATCACCTGCTGGGCGGTGGAGAGGGCCGCAATCTTGTCGATCAGCTGGGTCATGCTGGAATAGGACAGATGGTTCTCCGGCTCCTCGATCAGCAGCACGTGAGCCGCGCCGGCCGCGTGCATCGCCAGCTTCATCTTCACCGCGCTTTGCTCGCCCTTGCCGGCCTGGGTGAACGGGAGCTCATCCAGGTAGGGTGACAGGCTGGTTTCCCACGTTGAGCGCGGCGATGTGTCCACGCCTACCGTCAATGCCCTGTGGCTGATGTCCCCGGTGTGCTCGGTCAAGTAGGCATTGATCGCTGCCACATCCGCTTCTTCGGAAAAGCTCTGCCGCATGCGGCGGAAGCTCAGCGACAGCGAGACGCGCTGCGCAGGCGTCAGTGCCTGCTCGATGATGCCGGCGATATAGCGATCGGCACCGGACAAGGTCTTGATGCCGTGCGTGTCGATGATGGTCGAGTCGAACGGAATACTACGGGCGGTGACGCCATTGTTGGCGAAGGAGTACCAGCGCACCGTGTAGTACTCCACCGGCAGGCTGACCGCGCCCTGGTGCTGCTGCAGGTAGGCGTTGAACTCCTCGCGGTAGTCGTCGTTGAGCTCGACCAGCAGCCGGATGCCGGCGGTATCCAGACGCAGGGAGTTGTTGGTGCCGCGTAACGACGCCAGCGCGGCGTCGGCGCCCAGATAGGCTTCGATGGAGATCCGTGGCGGCGAGGCCGGCGTGCCCGTGGCAAGCGCTCCCAAGTACTCCTGCACCGTGGGCTGGTGGAACAGGTAGGGCGTGAGCTCGTAGGCAAGATTGCGCCCATGCAGCTGGCCGGTGACCACCGCGTGGATGGCCTCCAGCAGGGTGGATTTACCGACCTCGTTGTCGCCCACCACCAGGTTCATGTGGGCATTGAGGGGCAGGTCCAGATGGCGAAACGACTTGAAGTTGTCGATGACGATACGTTCGATCGGCATGCACAGTCCTTTGATGGCCAACGGGCTCGGTGGCGGAGCCTGCCTGCACCCTGGCTGGCCTCCTTTCCGCTCTGGGCCATACTACCCAGCGATCGCCGGCCCTGGGCGGTTTCGTACTGCTTGGGACGCCGGGAAGGGTCAGAATCCGCCTTACGCGGGATAATTCAATATTATCCCGCTTGATGTTTGGGTCGCTGGCTCGGCCTTCTTTGGCGTTGAGTAGTACGTAATTACATGGTATGTAATACATTACGAAATAACCGGAGAGGACGCATGGCTCGGTCTGGCTTGTACAAAAGCGATGTGCAACGTGCCCGGGACAGCCTCCGGGCCGAAGGCAAGAACCCCTCGGTAGACGCCGTCCGCGTGGCGCTGGGCAACACGGGGTCCAAAACCACCATCCACCGCTACCTGAAGGAGCTGGAAGAGGAGGACGGGCAAGGCGTAGGCGCCAAGATTGCCGTCAGCGACGCCCTGCAGGACCTGGTGGCTCGTCTGGCCGAGCGGCTGCACGCCGAGGCCGAAACCGTGGTCGCTCAAGCGCAAGAGCGGTTCCAGGCCGAGCTGCACGAGCGCACCCAAGCCTTGGAGCAGGCCCGGCAGGACACCGGCAATCTCAGCGCGCAGCTTCAGCGCACCGAGACGCTGCTACAGACAGAACGCCAGGCGAGTGAAGTGGCCAGGGGCGAAGTGGCCAGCCGCACCACCGAACTGGCCCAGCTGGAGGAGCGCATTGCCGGCCTCACGGCGCGGCTGGCAGAGCACGAAAGCCACGCGCGCTCCCTGGAGCAGAAGCATGAGCATGCCAGGGAAGCCCTTGAGCACTACCGCACATCGGTCAAAGACCAGCGCGAGCAGGAGCAACGCCGGCACGAGCACCAAGTGCAGGAACTACAGGTCGGCCTGCGCCAGGCCAACGAGGCATTGACCGCCAAGAACCATGATCTTGTGCAGCTCAACCGGGAAAACGGCCAGTGGCTGGAGCGTCATACTCGACTGGAAAAGGAGGTGGCGCAGCTGCGTCAGACCATCCAGACGCAACAGGGCGAGCTCGATACGCTGCGCCTGACGGCGGCCGAACACCAGGCGGTGCAGGTGCGTTGGGGCCAAGACGCTCAGAGTTTGGACACCGCTCGGCAAGACCTCGCACAAGCCAGAACCGAGCTGGCCCAGGAGCGCGAACGACGCGAGCAGGCCGAGGCGGAAACGCTGCGCGCAACCGTGCGCCTGAGCACCTTGGAGCCGCTGTTGGCCCAGCTACAGCCGGCCAGTGCCGGCGGCAAAGGCGCCAAGCGGATCTCATCGGAAGAGACGCCGGCGCCATAGCCTGCGAAGAGAACACCCGGCGCAACGATCACAAGGAGCTTTGGCATGAGCGGAATAACCACCACACCCCCGGAAATCACCCGTGCCGTGCGGCGCCTGACCGAATCCGTCGTGCGCGGCGCAGAGCCGGTCTATCTTGATGTACAGCCGGAAGCCGACGCGATCGTGCACGAGTGCTTTCCCAACGTGCAGGCCAAGGTCGCGCGCGACGGTGGTCAGATGCTGTGCGGGTGGCAGCTGTGGGAATGGCCGCACGTGCTGGTTGAGGCAGAATTCCATGCCGTGTGGGTCAGTCCCGCAGGGGAAATGGTCGACATCACGCCAAAGCCTGAAGGTGAGACACGCATTCTCTTTGTGCCGGATCCGCGAAGACGCTACGAGGGCCTGGCCATCGACAACGTCCGCATGCCATTACGCGATGACCTGCTGATCAAGCACTTCATCCAGATGTCCGAAGCGATTGTCCAGGTGATGAACCGCGGCGAGCGATCATCCCAGTATGGCGAGGTCAGCGTGCCCGCCAATGAAATCCAGCCTCTTCTGCAGGCCAGAGACTTTCTGGGCCAGTCACTCGGTGCGGGATTGCGCGAGCATGCACCGTGCCTGTGCGGCAGCGGCAGCAAGTACAAGCGCTGTCATGGCGCGCAAGTAGAAGCATTCTTCCGTCGTTGACGGTGGTGCCCCTGGTCGGAATCGAACCGACGTGTACGCGCTTATCTGGCGCGTGCTCTCACCGGGGTATAAGGCCGGCGCTCTGACCAACATGAGCAACAGGGGCGTGATCGATCGATGCGATCACGCCGGTATTCGAGGGTCGAGCTGGCACAGGCGGTTCATGGGGCAAGCATACCGGGGATGGACGCCATGCCGCTATCCCCGGGCGCGGCGATAGGAGTGGGCCCACGCCGGAGCAGGGATGCGGTCGGTGGCCACCAGCCAAGCCATCCGCAAGGCCTGCGCGTCCACCAAGGCATGGTGGCGCCTGGCCCTATGTTCCGGATGGGCCGCGAACCAATCTTCCACCAGCAATCCCGGAAGGCCTTCCTTGGACATGCGCGTCATGACCGGGGCCGGCCGGGGGCCGCACGCAGCAACCTGGGCATCAGGGAGCTCAAACCCATCCAAGGCATACCGCAGCAGCTGAAGGTCGTTCGGGAAATCCGCCATCACCGCCGGCGCGTCGGCCTCGCTGAGGAAGGCGCGCAGCTCGGTCGTCAGGGCGGCATCCGGCAGGGCTGCGTCGCCGCGGTCTAGCAGCGGGTAGACGCTTTGACGAACGAAGTCGGTGGGAGCCTCGGGCAGGCTGGCTCGCTCAGCGTAGAAAAGGCGGTCTCCACCTTCGTTCACCAGCGCCAGACTCACCAGCTCGCTGCCCGTTACATCGGCCCACTCGGTGTCCAAGAAGTAGTACGTGGTGGCCATGATTGAATGGTGCCACAGCTTCCCGGGGAGGGCCGAGCCTGGACGTGCGGCCGAGGGTAGAATTCAGCGATCCATCAATCGGTTAGCGAAGATCTGGCCGTGTTCGTAACGATTCCCTGCCAACCCTCGTGAAGGCCAAGACCACCGTGCGCGTGGATGCCCCGCGTAGCAACGGCTCCGCGCCGGGTGGCCCGAGCACCTACACCGGCACGCCGCAGACGCGCGATGAAATGCTGAACCGCATCGCAGCGGTGCAGCAGCAAATCGACGCGCAGCGCAGCAACGATCCGACCGCCGCCTATCAAGCACGCCTGGCGCAGATTCGCGGCATGGGCGTCGGTGGTGGCGGCGCGGCTCCGGCCGCCGGCGGCATGGGCGCGGGCGGTGCGCCGCAGCTCCTGCAAACCTCGACCAGCGGCGGCGGGCGCAACAGCATGGCGCAGTTCGGCCAAGGTGGGCAGGGCGACCGCTGGAAGCTGGATTCGCAGCCGGAAGCGCCGCGCACACCGTTCGAGCTGCGCGCGGGCTTCGTCGTGCCGGCCACGCTCATTTCGGGCATCAACTCCGATCTGCCGGGCCAAATCATGGCCCAGGTCGCGCAGGACGTGTACGACACACCGACCGGCAAGCACCTGTTGATCCCGCAGGGATCGCGCCTCGTCGGCTCGTATTCGAGCGACGTGGCCTACGGCCAAGCGCGCGTGCTGGTTGCGTGGCAACGCATCGTGTTCCCCGATGGCAAGGCGATGGACATTGGCGCGATGCCAGGCGCGGACAGCGCGGGATACGCGGGCTTCCACGACCAGGTGAACAACCACTATGTGCGCCTGTTCGGCTCGGCCTTCCTCATGTCCGGCGTGACAGCAGGCATCACCTACAGCCAACGCCAGAACCAGGCCACAAACACCTATGGCGCACCGAGCGCCAGCAGTGCCCTAAGCGAAGCCCTCGGCCAGCAGCTCGGCCAGGTTACGGCGCAACTCATCGCCAAGAACCTGAGCATTTCGCCGACGCTGGAAATTCGGCCGGGGTATCGCTTCAACGTCGTGGTCACGAAGGACATGACGTTTTCCAAGCCGTACCGTTCCTTCGATTACTAACGCCATAGGAGAAAAGCACCATGAAGCCGAAGTTTTTAGCCGCTAAATTGGCCCTCGTCATTGCTGTTTCGAGCACGCTGGCGGTCACACCTGTGCAGGCTGGCATCCCCGTCATCGACGGCACCAACCTGTCGCAGAACATCATGACGGCCATCGAATCGGTGGCCCAGACGCTCAAGCAAATTGAGCAGTACAGCACCCAGCTCCAGCAGTATCAAAACCAACTCCAGAACACGATGGCCCCGGCCGCGTATATCTGGGATCAGGCGCAATCGACCATCAACGGGTTGATGAACGCGGTCAACACGCTGGATTACTACAAGACCCAACTCGGCAGCCTGGACAGCTACATCGGCAAGTTCCAGGACGTGAACTACTACAAGAACTCGCCGTGCTTTACGGCGGCAGGGTGCTCCGACGCGGAACGCGCAGCACTTCGGAATGTGGCCCAGCTCGCGAGCGAGTCGCAGAAGAAGGCCAACGATGCCTTGTTCAAGGGCCTCGATAGGCAGCAAACGAATCTCACGGCCGATGCAGCGACGTTGCAGCGTCTTCAATCGGCAGCGCAGGGCGCGCAGGGCCAAATGCAGGCCATCGGCTACGCCAACCAGCTCGCCAGCCAGCAGGCCAACCAGCTCTTGCAGATTCGTGGCCTGCTGATCGCGCAGCAGAACGCGATGGCAACCAAGATGCAGGCCGACGCCGACAAGGAAGCCCAGCAGGCGGCAGCGGCCGCACAACTGCGCCAGGGCAGCTACCGGGCCAGCCCGGCGCGCACCTGGTAAGGGGGATTCATGAAAGCAATCAAGGCTCTGTCCTTGGCCTCGGCCGCCCTCGTGGCGGCCTTGGTCGCCGGCTGCGACAACAAGCCGGCCACGGCCCCCATGCCGGAAGTGAACGACGAGAACTGCAAGCCCGAGAACATCGCCAAGATCGAGGACAAGGGCGTCCAGCAGGCTTTTTCGTCGCTGTGCTTGCGTCGTGGTGGGGATTTCAAGCCCAGCCCGAAACGCGAATGGTGAGGTGCTGACGATGAGAATGCCAGCCAATCTAAAAACCCTCGCCCTGCCGCTGTTCGTCTGGCTGGCGTTCTTCGCGGTCGATGCCCACGCGGCCATCGACAACGCCGGCGTGTTCGATAGCGTGCTGGATCGCTACCAGGCCGCCGCGAGCGGCTGGGCCGGTGTCATCACCACGGCCGCAACCTGGCTCTTCTGGACGCTGGTTGTGATCTCGATGGTCTGGACGTTCGGCATGATGGCCTTGCGCAAGGCCGACATTGGCGAGTTCTTCGCGGAGTTCGTCCGCTTCACGATCTTTACCGGCTTCTTCTGGTGGGCGCTGACCAACGGCCCTAACTTCGCCTCGTCCATCTATGCGTCGTTGCGGCAGCTCGCCGGCAACGCGACGGGCCTGGGCAATGCTCTGTCGCCCTCGGGCATCGTGGACGTGGGCTTTGCGATCTTCGACAAGGTGATGGATCAGTCCTCGGTGTGGTCGCCGGTGGACAGCATGGCCGGCATCCTCATGGCCGTGGCGATCCTGGTCATCCTGGCCCTGGTCGGTGTGAATATGCTTCTGCTGCTCGCGTCGGGCTGGGTGCTCGCCTACGGCGGCGTGTTCTTCCTCGGCTTCGGTGGTTCGCGCTGGACTTCCGACATGGCGATCAACTACTACAAGGTCGTCCTGGGCGTGGCCGCGCAGCTCTTCGCAATGGTGCTCCTGGTGGGCATCGGCAAGACCTTCCTCGATGACTACTACTCGCGCATGAGCGCCGGCATCAGCCTCAAGGAAATGGGCGTGATGCTGATCGTCGTCATCATCCTCTTGGCGTTGGTCAACAAGATTCCGCCGCTCATCGCCGGGATCATCACCGGCGCGAGCGTGGGCGGTGCCGGCATCGGCCAGTTCGGTGCAGGCGCTGCGTTGGGTGCCGCAGGCATGGCAGCAGCAGCGGCCGCGACCGGCGGCGCCGCTCTGGCCGCCGGCGCAGCCTCGGCCGCCGGTGGTGCCTCTGCCGTCATGGCCGCCTTCTCGAAGGCCAATGAGAACGTGTCGGCAGGCACGGACGTTATGTCGGCCTTCTCGGGCGGCGGCAGCTCGGGCGGCGGTGCGGGCGGCGGCGGCGACGCCGGCACCGGCAGCACGCCCTTCGCTCAGGCTGCGGGCTTTAGCGGCAGCTCCGGCGGTGGCTCTTCGTCGGGTGGCGGCAGCCCCTCGACCGGCAGCAGCTCGGGCAGCTCGAAGGGCGGCGATAAGGGCGGCGGCAAAGCCGACGCCGGCGGCCAGGGCAGCAGCTCGACGGCCAGCACCGGCAGCAGTGCCGACAAGGCCGCCAAGAACGAACCCAAGCCCGCCGGCGGGGCAGGGCAAGGGCAGCAGGCCGCACCGGGCAGCACCGGCCCCGGCTTGCTCGCATCGGCCGCATCGGCCCTCGGCACGGCCGGCCGCATCGCCGCCGACGCCGGCGCGAACTTGGCGAAGGGAACCGCCGATGTTGCCAAGGCCAAAGCCGCGAGCCTGCGCGAAGCCGCAGCCGAGCGGATCGCCGACACCACTGGCGGAAAGATCGCCGCCGCGATCAAGGCGCAAGGAAGCGGCACGGCCGAGAACATCGACGTGCCCGACCAGCAGCCCGCGCCGAGCTTCGGCGACAACAGCCTGGCAGGCGGCCCCGCCGATGCCGATCCCGAGTCCGAAGTAGCTGCGTTCGCCAACCGCGAGCAAGGCCGCGACGGCACAACTGCGTAACCAAGGAGAGTCCAACCATGAAGAAGAAACTGTTTGCCCTGGCCGCCCTCGTGGCAGCCCTCGGATCGACCGCCGGCACGGCCAGCGCGCAAGACGTGCTGACCGGCGACACGCGCCTGGCCTGCGAGGCGATCCTGTGCCTGTCGTCGGGCACGCGCCCGAGCGAATGCACGCCGTCGCTGTCGCGGTACTTCAACATCACGAAGCGCAAGCTGTCGGACACGATCCGCGCCCGCCTGAACTTCCTCCAGCTTTGCCCGGTGGCGAGCCAGACGCCGGAAATGCAGTCGCTCGTGTCGGCGATCTCGCGCGGCGCTGGCCGTTGCGACGCGCAGTCGCTGAACTCGACGTTGGTGATGTGGACGGGCGGCTACGACGATGGGCGCACGTACATCAGCAACCAGTTGCCTGACTACTGCGGGGCCTACACCGGCCACGCCTACACCGACTTCGCCAGCAGCGGCACGCTGCCGCGCTATGTCGGGACGCCAGAGCGGGGCGGGTATTGGGTCGAAGCGCGCGACTATGACCGCGCCTTGGCCGAGTACAACGAACGCATCCGGCGCGAGGACGAAGAGCGCCGCCGTCAGTCCTGGCTGAACTGAGGGAGGGGAGGGCATGCCGTTCTTCGCCGATCTGCCGCCGCAGCTCCAGGAGCGCGTCGTCTGCTCGATCTCGGCCGCCGTCAAGTACGAGGTGCCGGTCAACATCGTGTTGGCCGTCGCCGAGAAAGAGGGCGGCAAGCCGGGCCAGTGGGTGCGCAACTCGAATGGCACGCATGACGTTGGCCCGATGCAGTTCAACACCGCGTACCTGGGCGACCTGGCCCGATACGGCATCACGGCGAACGATGTGGCGGCTGCCGGCTGCTACTCGTTCGACCTGGCCGCCTGGCGGCTGCGGATGCACATCCGCAACGACAAGGGCGACCTCTGGACGAAGGCGGCGAACTACCACTCGCGCACGCCGCAGTACAACGCGGTGTACCGGGCCGACTTGATGCGCAAGGCGTCGAAGTGGGCCGATTGGCTCGAAGCTCGGTTCGTCACGCTTGACGTGACGAAGGCCGGGGCCACGCCCTCGACGCCCAGCCAGCCCGCGACGGTGGCCCAGCGGGCGACGCCGGCGGCCAGGCCGGCACCAGCACCCCAGCAGGCCGCCCCAGCGGCCGCAGCAGCTCGCAGCGTGTCGGTGGCCGGCTACGTGCCCCGCACGGTGTCTTTCAACACTTCACGCGAGGGGTCGGCCGAGTAGGCCGGCTCTTCCGATTTAGCGGCTAAACATGGACAAATTCCACGCCTTCATGATGCGGTACACGCTGGGCGTCGGCCGGTTGCTTCAAGCCTATTGCAAGTGGGCGGAAGGACAGGCCAAGAACCAGCTCGATTTGCTTCTGCTGGGCCTCGGCCCGATCTTCGCCTTGGGCCTTCTGCTGTGGGCGCTGCCGGCGTGGATCGGCAAGCCCATCGCCTTCGTGCTCTCACTGCCAGCGCTCTACATCATCTTCCTGGTGCTGCGCGCCTACGCGATTCGCGGGGGCCGGCGCTGATGAAGGCCCTGCGGATTCCTGATGGAACCGTCGAAGCGTTGAAGTGGCTCGCACTGGTTCTCATGACCGGCGATCACGTCAACAAGTACCTGTTCAACGCGACGCTGCCGGTGCTGTTCGAGGCCGGCCGCGTGGCGCTCCCCCTTTTCGTGTTCGTCCTGGCCTACAACCTGGCCCGGCCGGGCACGCTCGAACGCGGCGTGTACGGCCGCACCATGTCGCGCCTGGCGATGTTCGGCGCGCTGGCCTCCGTGCCCTTCGTGGCCCTCGGCGGCCTGTACGCCGGTTGGTGGCCGCTCAACGTGATGTTCACGCTGCTGGTCGTCACGGCCACGGCTTACCTGGTCGAACGTGGCGGCAAGCTGCACCTGGCGGCCGCCGGCGTGGTGTTCCTGGTCGGCGGCAGCTCGGTCGAATATTGGTGGCCGGCCGTGGCTTTCGGCCTGGCGGTGTGGTCGTACACGCGCCGGCCGAGCTGGGCCGCCGCGGCGGTCGCGGTGCTGGCCTGCGCGGCCCTGTGGTTCGTCAATCGCAACCTGTGGGCCTTGGCAGCCCTGCCGGTGCTCTTCCTGGCCTCGCGGGTGGATGTGCGCGTGCCGCGCCTGCGCTGGGCCTTCTACGCCTATTACCCGCTGCACCTGGCCTCGCTCTGGTTGATCCGCATCCCCATGAGCAAGGCCGGCTACCTGTTCTTCTGATTGGAGTCCTGCCCCATGCGAAAACCCGTTCTTCTGGCCCTCTCTCTGGCGTTCCTGGTCAGCGCGCAAAGCGCACTGGCCGCCGGCGACGCCGGCAACTTCGGCACGCCGATCAAGTCCGGCGTATCGGTGTCCTTCCCCGACAGCAGCGCGACATTCCAGCCGACGCCAGAGGCCCTGGAGCTGCTGGCCGACGCTAGGAATGCGGCGATCATCTACATCAGCGGGCGCACCAGCACACTACGGCCCAGCGCGGCCGATGAGGCCCTTGCACTACGCCGTGCGCTCTCGGCCAGGTCGTACTTGGTGGCGCGCGGCGTCTCGCCGCTCAAGATCATGGTGAACTTCGCATCGGCCGCCGATTTCGTGGCAGACAACTCGACGGCCGAGGGCCGGCGCGAGAACCAGCGCGTGGACATTGAGGTGGTCTACATCCCCACCTACTGAGCGATCCGGCATCGCCATTCCTGGCGGTGCTGCAGGACGCTCCAGCAGCTTCGCATCGTCGGCTCTGACGATGCAGGCCCGGCCGGCTTCCCTTGACAGCATCGCCATTTCTGACGATGCTGGCCAAGTCCCGATTTACTCCAGGAAGAAGGCCATGAGATACCCCGGCGGCAAGGGCGGTGCCGGCGTCTACCAGACGATCATCAACAACATCCCGCCTCACGACACGTACATCGAAACGCACCTGGGCGGCGGCAACATCCTGGAGCGCAAGCGGCCCGCTGCCCGCAGCGTCGGCATCGACGTTGATCCCGAGGTGATCGAGGTCTGGCAGCAGCTCGACGTGCCCGGCCTGGAGCTGCACCACGGCGACGCCGTGGCCTGGCTGGAGTCCCACCAGTTCACCGGCTCCGAGTTCGTCTACGCCGATCCGCCCTACGTGATGGACAGCCGGCGCGGCGGCAAGCTATACCGCCACGAATACGACGACAAGGGTGCGGTCAGCGTCAAAGTGCGCGGTGAAGCGCCGATCGTCTATCTGACGGGTCAAACGTTCTATCAGCCCAAGAGCGCACCCGACACGCAGGTCGTCAACGCTTCCAAGACGGACGCTGCCAAGGTGATCAGCTTCCGCCTGAGCAACAGCAAGTGATCCCGGTGCTGCCGGCGTGACGAGCGTCGGCAGCGTCCGTCCCCGCGGCCTATTCATCAGGCCAACACCAACCTAGGAGTGCATCATGTCCAAGCCCCTCAGCATCGGCGCTTTCGCCGCCGTGCAATACCTGCCGCATATCGAAACCTTCCTGGCCACCGGCGACGGTGACTTCGACGGCCCGATCTGGGCCAAGGCCACCAGTGAAATCAAGTTCGTCGACGGCCGCGCGAGCTTCACGATGGTTCATGAATTCATGAGCCGCGACGGCAGCCGCATCTCGACGGTCGACACCGCCACAGGCATCCAGGTGCCGGGCATCGACGAGGTCTCGCTCACCGTCATGCACAAGGTGGTCGATTCCACCGGCAAGTTCGAAGGCCTGCGCGGCACCTTCCCGAGCTTCGGACTGCACAACTTTGCCACCGGCAAGGGCGTGCAGCGCTTCGGCGGCGAACTGAGCTGAAGTCAGCGCTAAGCAGCAGGTGCACCCGCTGATCGTGGGTGCGCCGGACGACCTCTCAAGGCGGCGCCGCCGGCACAGACCGACGGCGCCGCTTCTTCAAGGAGCACAGACGTGACACCCGAAGTTGAGGCAGCACTGCCGCGCCGCCTTCTGCTGCGGAATCATGCGCGCGCATTCGACCGCAGTCAGACTGGTGCCGTGGGCCATGATGCCGGCATAGACCATCAGCAGCTCGTCGGTAGAGCGCGGCTCACGTCCGAGCATGATCCAGCTAAAGCGCACCTGGGCGTCAACGGCCAGAATCACTTCCGGCAATTGAACCTCACCGATGCGGTGATCCAAAGCCGCGCGCAGCTTGGTCACTTCTGGGTCTTCGTCCTCTGCGGGCAATGGCGACAAATGGAGTTCATCATCCACGCGCAGTACGCCACTGCGGGCTGCAGCGGCCACCGCATCGACACCGGCAGTTACTCTGGCCAGCAAAGGCTTCAAGAAAGTGGCAGCCTTGCTGGGTAACGATAGACGGGCATAGTGTTTCTTGGACTCTGCCTGCCAACGCTCGTCCGTGAAGAACAAGCGCGCACGACCCCGAAAGCTCAGGCTGTGCTCAATCCAGACCGAGCCATTGCGCACCGCGCGGCGCAGGGCAAACAGGGTGGCCACCTCCAACGCCTGAAACGCCCGTTCCCGGTCTGGGCTGGAGATCGAAACCTGCCAGATCATTCCCAGACTTGGTGCCACCACTTCAACTGGCAGCTTTCTGGATCCTTTGAGATATAAAGCTTGCAGCTTGGCAAGGTACTCGATGGCAGGATGCTCGCCGGTGGCCTGCCAGGGCAGCTTTGCAATGGCGACGAGCAACGACCGCACGGGGCGAATTCCATCAATCAATCCCTCGCGGACCAGGGAGGCCCTGCTCGGTGGTTTGCGTTTCTGGGTTTCGGTGATCAAGGCTTCAAGACGGGCACGCAACTCAGCATCTGGCACCGCACCTTGCGCGCTCAAGGCAACAAGTTCGCCGAGCAGCGTTTTGTACATTGCGGCCCAATTGACGGTAGCGGGGACATCGGCGGCAGCCTGACGCCACAGATCGGCGATCCGGCGCTGCACCATAAGGATCAACTGGTCTGTGGTGGTGAACAGGCAATACCGAAGAAAGCATGCGACCTCCACGGTGCGCGCTGGCTCTTTGATCTTGGCTCCGGCTGAGGGCGGCCTGGAGACAAGTCGGCGCGCGTAGCGGCGCAAGATGAGATCGGGGATGTCTGCCAGGTGCTTATGAACGTCCAGCGTGTAAAGCAGGTCGATGCGCTCCAGTACCTCGCTGATTTGGCGGGTTGAGTGTTTCGCCGGTGCAGCCCATAGCCAACTCTGCTGGGTTTGTCCATCTGGGCGCAGCTCTGAAACTGAGGCTCGCCAGCGATCAAGTGTTGCTGGATCAACGCTGGCGGCGATGGCGGTGCCTGTTTCAACTTCAAGCTGGGCAAGTGCCGCCGCAATCAGTGTCCGAATTGCCCGCTCGTGCACGATCACCAGCTTGTTCTTGTACAGCCATTGACGCGCCCGCACGAGTAGCTGATCGCGGTCGGCGCAGCGCGCCACTTCGTCGCGCAGTTCACGTACCAGTGAGCGGCGCTGGTGCTCGCTCATCCACTGGAATCCAAGGACCGTGCAGGCTACTTGTTGGTGATCGAATAGCGTGCGCCCGCGTTCATACATGGCTCTCAGCGAGGCGACTTCTGGTGCTGCAATGCCAAGCTCGTTGCCAAGGTGGCGCCACAAGGCTACTGGAATTACCCGAAAGGCACCGAGCAAACGCCCACTCATGCGCAGGAAACCAATATGGAGCGCCAGACCAAGCTTGTGGGAATCACCTCGGCGTGCATTGATTGCGTCGCGCTCGGCACCATCGAAGGTGAAAAATGCCTTCATCTCGAAGTCGCTGATATCGCGGGGGAGCCCACGCATCCCCAAAAACGTTGTGTGCCAACCCTGCATCGTGAACCTGGGGACGATAGAGAATTCGGAAAAAATCGTACGCTAAGCTTCGCGAGTTCTTGTAACCAATTCATTGTTTTTTCAATGGATGAAAGAAAATGGCGAAAGCTATTTGACAAACAAATCGGGATCTTATAACTTACCTACCAAGTAGTCGGTAGATGAAATAAAGCCATGAAACTCAATTCAGATCTTTCGCAGCGTGTTGTCGTCGAGCCTTCAAGCTTACAGTGGGTCGATTCGCCAGCGACCGGGATTCAACGCCAGTTACTGGAGCGTGATGGCGACGAAGTGGCGCGTGCCACCTCGATCGTGCGATACGCGCCGGGCTCCGCTTTTGAAAATCATAAGCACGACTTGGGCGAGGAGATTCTGGTCCTGGACGGCGAATTCAGCGACGAATCCGGGACCTTCGGGCCTGGGACTTACATCAAGAATCCACCAGGTTCTTCGCATGCACCGAGCTCCGCGACGGGTTGCACGTTGTTCGTCAAGCTGCGCCATCTTGATCTAGCCGACAGCCAACGCACCGTGGTCGACACCCGTAACGGCCCCTGGTTTCCAGGCCTCGTGCCGGGTCTGTCGGTGATGCCACTTTCTGAGTTCGACACACAACATACGGCTTTGGTGCGCTGGGCCCCGGGGACACGATTCAATTCGCATCGTCACTACGGCGGTGAAGAAATCTATGTGTTGGAAGGCGTCTTTGAGGATGAGTTCGGAAGCTACCCTACCGGCACATGGATGCGCAGTCCGCATTTGAGTGCTCACCGTCCCTTCAGCAATACAGGCTGCACCATCCTGGTCAAGACAGGCCACCTGCCAGTCGCCGAATCAAATGAGGCGCTTGCATGAAGCATTTCTCCGAAATCTCGCCGACCGCCGAGCGGGTGGTCGATGCCGCTGAAGGGTTGGTACAGCAGCACGGCTACAACGGCTTCTCATACGACGACGTGGCCCAGTTGGTAGGCATCAAAAAACCAAGTATCCACCACCACTTTCCCAAGAAGGGTGAACTCGTGGCCGTGGTCGCACAGCGCTATACGCACCGGTTTCGTGAGGAGTTGCTGAGCATCGAAGGGCAGCATGCGAAAGCGCCTGACAGGCTAACTGCGTATGCGGCACTTTTCGAACGCACCTTCGCCAAGGACCGGCGCCTTTGTGTCTGCGGCATGTTGGGTGCCGAGTCGGACTCGCTGCCGGACGCCGTTGTGAGCGAGGTCGAGCGATTCTTTAAAGTCAATCTCGACTGGTTGACTCTTGTCGTTGCCGATGGTCAGCGTGCCGCGCTGATCACCTCGAATTCCACCCCAGAGGCTCTCGCAGAGGCATTCTTGTGCGCGTTGGAAGGCTCGATGATGGTGGGCCGTGGCATGCGGTCGTCACGCGGACCGGCCGAAGTTGGAAACACTTTTCTTTCCACCGTGTTGACCTGAGGTCGGCACTTTTTTTGCAACACAACCCTACCATTTAGTTGGTAGTTAAGGAGATTATTATGAGTACTGAATTTAATGGCAAGAAGTTGTTGGTCATCGGCGGCACTAGCGGGATGGGACTGCAAACTGCCCGCATGGTTCTTGAGCAAGGCGGAAGCGTCGTCATCGTCGGTCACCGTGAAGACAAGGCCGAAGAGGCCCGCAAGGCGCTGTCGTCGTTGGGCACCGTGACCGCCCTGACTGCCGATCTCTCGCGAGCCGAAGATGTGAAGCGACTCCTGCATACCATCGATGAACACCACAAGGACATCAATCTTCTGGTCAACGCGGCTGGGGTGTTCTTCCCGAAGGCGTTTCTTGAGCACACGGAAAGTGATTACGAACAATATTTGACGTTGAATAAAGCGTTCTTCTTCATCACACAAAAAGTCGTGGCCAATCTCGTGGCCAGCGAGCGTCCCGGCGCCATTGTGAACATCGGCTCGATGTGGGGCAAGCAGGCGATTGCGGCTACGCCGTCGTCCGCGTATTCGATGGCAAAAGCAGGTTTGCATTCGCTGACCCAGCACCTTGCGATGGAGCTGGCATCCAAACAAATCAGGGTCAATGCCGTTTCTCCGGCGGTTGTCGAAACGCCGATTTACGAGGGATTCATACCCAAGGCCGAGGTTCATGGCGCCTTACAGGGATTCAACAGCTTCCACCCAATCGGCAGGGTTGGGACGCCACAAGACGTCGCCGAGGTCATCCTCTTCCTGTTGTCGGACAAGGCAGCATGGGTGACGGGCGCAATCTGGGACGTTGACGGCGGCGTGATGGCCGGGCGTAACACATAATGGGGGAACGAGAAATGAACACAAACATTAAAGGAACTCCCGGCAACGGGATCAACGTCGGCGCATTGCGTGAGTTTGCAGATCAGGTCGCAGCAAAGCCCGCCGCAGGCATCGCGACGTTCGGCGTCGTGACAACCTGGGAGGGTGGCACCCGGACGCGTGCGCGAACCATGCCGCTCGTACTAGGTGACACGGCCTTGGCGCGCGGCTTTGTCATCGACGCGGACGAACCGGCAGAATTGCTCGGTACCGACACGGCCGCTAATCCACAAGAATTGATCCTGGCTGCGTTGAACGCATGCATGACTGCAACCTACGCGGCAAATGCGGCGGCAATGAACATCGAGTTGCAATCGCTGACTATCCGCACGAAGGGAAGCCTCGATCTGAGAGGTTTTCTTGGAATCGATCCTGGGATCAATCCAGGGTACGACCAGGTCGAGTATGAGGTCGAAATGGAGTCGTCGGCGGATTCGGCGGCGCTGAAAGCATTGCACGCGCAGGTGCAGCGAACATCGCCGAATTACCACAACTTCGCGAGAGCCATTGATCTCAAGGCCAAGCTGACCATTCTCCAATGATCGAGTCAGTGTTTCCCGTGGTTGGCTGACGGGAGGCCAAACCAGATGCGCTATGACGGAAGGTTCAACCTTCCGTCATCACGTTCTCTGGAATACGCAGTGTCAATTTGAGGTATACCCTAACTGGATGTCAGGCAGAACCGCGCAGCTCCGTCAGAATAGAGTCTTCTGTCGTTTTCAGAAGACGACCGCACCATCTGACTGGATGTAACGCCTGGTGTGCATACGGCTCCTGACAGCCCAATATCAGGAGTCGTCTGCACCAATCTCGACTATGCTCAATACTCGTGTGCACCAAAGCGAGGTTTGGGCATGACATCAGACACTCCACCGATTGCCGCGCAAGGCGTGGCCACCCTGCCCGACGAGGCATGGGCGCAAGCCCGGCACCGGACGGAAATCATCGGGCCACTGGCAGCGCTTGAGGTGGTCGGGCATGAAGCCGCCGATGAGGCAGCCCAAGCGCTGGGCCTGTCCCGGCGACAGGTATATGTCCTGATCCGTCGCGCCCGGCAGGGTACTGGCCTGGTAACAGACCTGACGCCCGGCCGATCCGGCGGCGGCAAAGGCAAGGGGCGCTTGCCGGAACCGGTCGAGCGCATCATCCGCGAGCTGCTGCAAAAGCGCTTCCTGACCAAGCAGAAACGCAGCCTGGCGGCGTTCCACCGCGAAGTCGCGCAGGCGTGCAAAACCCAGAAGCTGCCGGTGCCGGCGCGCAACACCGTGGCCCAGCGGATTGCCGGACTACACCCGGCGAAAATAGCCCGCAGCCGGGGCGGGCAGGACGCTGCCCGTCCCTTGCAAGGCGCGGGTGGCATTCCGCCAGAAGTCACCATGCCGCTGGAACAGGTGCAGATCGACCACACCGTCATCGACCTGATCGTGGTCGACGAGCGCGACCGGCAACCGATTGGCCGCCCATATTTGACCCTCGCCATCGACGTGTTCACGCGCTGCGTACTCGGCATGGTGGTCACGCTGGAAGCGCCGTCCGCCGTCTCGGTCGGCCTATGCCTCGCGCATGCCGCCTGCGACAAGCGGCCCTGGCTGGAAGGGCTGAATGTGGAAATGGACTGGCCGATGAGCGGCAAGCCCAGGCTGCTCTATCTGGACAACGCGGCCGAGTTCAAAAGCGAAGCGCTGCGCCGTGGCTGCGAACAGCATGGCATCCGGCTGGACTATCGCCCACCAGGCCAGCCGCACTACGGCGGCATCGTGGAACGGATCATCGGCACGGCGATGCAGATGATCCACGACGAATTACCGGGGACGACCTTCTCCAATCCCGGCCAGCGCGGCGAGTACGATTCCGAGAAGATGGCCACCCTGACGCTGCGCGAGCTGGAGCGCTGGCTCGCGTTGGCGGTAGGCACCTATCACGGCTCCGTGCACAACGGCCTGCTCCAGCCGCCGGCCGCGCGCTGGGCCGAGGCCGTGGAGCGCGTTGGCGTCCCGGCCGTCGTTACCCGCCCCACCGCGTTTTTGGTCGATTTCCTGCCGGTGATCCGCCGCACCCTGACCCGCACCGGCTTTGTCATCGACCACATCCACTACTACGCCGACGCCCTCAAGCCGTGGATTGCCCGGCGCGAGCGCTTGCCCGCCTTCCTGATCCGGCGCGATCCGCGCGACATCAGCCGCATCTGGGTACTGGAACCGGAAGGTCAGCACTATCTGGAGATCCACTACCGCACCTTGTCCCATCCGGCCGTCACCCTCTGGGAACAACGCCAGGCGCTGGCCAAATTGCGTCAGCTCGGGCGCGAGCAGGTGGACGAGTCGGCGCTGTTCCGCATGATCGGGCAGATGCGCGAGATCGTGACCACCGCCCAGAAGGCCACGCGCAAGGCGCGGCGCGACGCTGATCGCCGCCAGCACCTCAAGACGTCGGAGCCACCGGCCAAGCCCATACCGCCGGATGTGGACATGGCTGACCCGCAGGCAGACAACCTGCCGCCGGCCAAACCGTTCGATCAGATCGAGGAGTGGTCGCCGTCGATGAATATAAGAGGACTTGCCATGGAATGCTCTCGGACATAGGAAATCAGGAGTTCCAATCTTCAGTGAGGGGCTAAGATAGGAAAAGTTGAATTTCTAAACGATGAAATTCAGCTTTTCTGAACAAGGAGTGACTCATGCGCGAAATCAGCCTGGACCGTCTGCGCACGTTGGTGGCCATTGCCGACCTGGGTTCGTTTGCCGAGGCGGCCCGTGTGCTGCACCTCGCGCCACCCACGGTCAGTTTGCATATTGCCGACCTGGAGTCGCGGGTTGGCGGAAAGCTGTTGTCGCGCACACGTGGGCGCATTCAGCCTTCGGCGATTGGAGAAACGCTGGTGGAGCGCGCGCGGCGCCTGTTGGCGGATGCGGAGCAGGCGCTTGAGGACGTGGAGCGTCAGGTGCAGGGCTTGGCCGGGCGTGTGCGGCTGGGTGCCTCCACAGGGGCCATCGCACAGTTGATGCCGCAAGCTTTGGAGACGTTGGGCCAACGCCATCCCGCTATCGATGTGCAGGTCGCGGTGCTCACGTCGCAGGAAACTTTGAAGAAGCTTGCCGAGGGCTCTTTGGAGATCGGTCTGGTCGCGCTGCCACAGACCCCGGTGAAGGAATTGCGGATCGAGCCATGGCGGCGGGACCCGGTCATGGCCTTCTTGCCGGCTCGCTGGGAATGCCCGGATGTTGTGACCCCCGGTTGGCTGGCCGCCCAGCCATTAATTCTGAATGACAAAACTACTCGGCTTTCGCGCTTGACCTCGGAGTGGTTCGCCAGTGATGGACGGCAGCCCACGCCGCGTATTCAACTGAACTACAACGATGCGATCAAAAGCCTAGTGGCGGCCGGTTATGGTGCGACGTTGTTGCCGCATGAAGCCTCCACGCCATTGCCCGATACCAGGATCGTCATGCGGCCATTACAGCCCTTATTGTGGCGTCAACTTGGTATTGCCCACCGTGGTGGGGACGTCGAGCGGCCTACGCAACATGTGCTGGATGTGTTGTGGGGGTTGAGTGCGGGCTAGGGCGATGTTGTCAGAGAAAGGACCGCTTTCGACCCGGTCATACGGTGATTGAGGTCCCAGGCGTCAGCTACCGCACCTGAAGCCGTCGTTCATCGCTCCAAAGCCGGTGCCTGTCTCCGTTCGCCCAGGCCAGGGTGTCGTAGTACTTGTGCAGCAGCTCGGTAATGGCGGCGGTGTCGTCGGTCATGGGGTTTCCTTGGGGTTGGCGGTGAGGACTGCCTGGACGCGTGCTTGCAGCGCGGGCAGCACGTCTTGTTGGGGGCGTCACATAAAACGGGCACAGATATACGCTAAGCATTTTGGGCATCGGAAACGCCGATCTTTTGGCGCAGCGGCCGCAGCGTTCCGCCCATTGTGCTGGCGTCCGTCCAGAGGTAGTCGCCCGTAAGATTGATGTGCTGCCAACCCAACGGCGACAAGTGCTGGAGCAACTCGGGCTGGATCTGTTTCCCATGCCGCTCCAGATGGTGCAGTACCGCCTCCATGTAGGTCGTGTTCCACAGGACAATGGCTCCGGCGACCAGGTTGAGGGCGCTTGCCCGGTGTCCCTGGGCCTGAATCCCATGGTCGCGAATCCGGCCGGTGCGGTGAAAGAAGATCGCCCGCTTGAGGGCGTTCTGCGCCTCGCCCTTGTTTAGCTCACGTGTGGCGCGGCGCCGTTCTTCCGGCTTTTCGATCCAATCGAGGGTAAAAAGCGTCCGTTCGACCCGACCGACCTCGCGCAGCGCCAGGGCCAGACCGTTGGCGCGCGGATAGGAGCCGAGGCGCTCGAGCATCGTGGACGCACTCGTGACGCCGGTCCGGATCGACGTCGCGAGGCGGACAATATCTTCCCAGTGACTGGCAATAAGCTGCTCATCGATGGCTTGCGCGGCCAGCGAGGCGATGGCCGGACCGGGCCGCGCATCACGAAAGAGATGGAGCCGCCGCGCGGCGATGTTCGGAATCCGCGGTGCGAACTGAAAGCCCAGCAGATGGCACAGCGCGAAAACGTGATCGGACACGCCGCCGCCGTCGGTGTGATGACGTTCGATCGCCAGTTCCGCGCCATGATGCAACAGGCCGTCAAGGACGTGTGCAGCCTCACTCGTGCCGGCGGAAATCACCTTGGAATGAAATGGCGCATAGCGATCCGAAACATGGGTGTAGAAGGAGACTGACGGTTCGCTGCCCTTGTGTGGATTGACGGCACCGGTCGCCTGGGCGCGGCGATCGAGCGGGAAATTCTGGCCATCGGAACTCGACGCATTGCCGGCGCCGAACGCGTTTGAAAGTGGCAGGCGATGCTGGGCATCGACCAACATCGCCAAGGCAGCGCCATACCTATCTTCGCGCAAATGCCAGGCTGCAAGCCAACCGAGTTGGCGCTGGCTCACCAGATCGCAGGCCTCGGCCATGCGGGCGTGCCCAAGATTGGTGGCATCGGCAAGCACTGCGGTCAGGACGGCACGGGGATCATCGTGCATTCGGCCGGTTGTGAGATGGGTGAAGCATTTCGAAAAACCGGTCCAGCGGTCAACCTCCGCCAGCAGGTCAGTAATGCGGATAGTCGGCAGATGGCTATACAAGGGCGCAAGGGCCTTTTCCGCTTCGTCCGGCGTGACGGCCCGAAGCGGCGATATCCGCAGCTTGCCGCCCGAGAGACGTACATCTTCGAGTGCATCGGCCGCTGCCTTTGCATCGACCTCGGCCAGTCTCTGGGTGAGCAGGGCCTTACGTTCCGCTAGCCAGGTCGCGGCGGTTTCGGCGACCGGGATGGGCAGCGGCCCCGCCGCCCGCATGGCAGCGAACACCGGCGCGGAAATGAGCTGCTGCTCGACCGCTCTATATCGCCGGCTGCCCTCGACCCACATGTCGCCGGCGCGCAAACGGTCCCGCAATTCGGCGAGGACACAGAATTCGAAGATGCGGCGATCAAGACCGGCTCGGTCTATCCGCCGCCGCCATGCGGGACGCACGAAGCCGAGCGCGACATCTGCAGGCAATTTGCGTAGGCGGCCACTGCCCAGATCGCGCAATGTCGCGATGGCACGAGCAAGGCCCGCGCAGGCAGGAACTGCGCCGAAGGTGAAGCTGGCGACAAAGGCCGGACCGATCTGACGAAGGATCGGAAGGTTTGATCGCGCAAGCTCGACGGGATCGAGCGGATCGGGACGCACAAGTTGCCTAGCCTCCGCGATTTCGGAGCCGAGGTCATCCCACCCGATTATCTCTGCAATGGCGCCGAAAGGATCCGAGCCGTTTGCCCTTGCGTCGATGATCGCGGTTCCGAGGCGAGCCAGCAGGCGGATTTTGCCGTTGATGGTGCGCTTGTCGCGTTTCAACGCCGCCTCTTCCCGGCGTTCGGCGCGCCGGAACATCTGTCCGATCAGTCGTTCGAACATTACCACGGCATCGTCGGTCAGGGCCACCTGCGTTTCGATGACGGTGGCGATCAGAACAGCCCGACGACGGATCGGGTTCAGGACGGAAAGATGTTGCGCGGTAAGCCGGACGCCCTGCTGGTTGAGACGGCGCAGCCGCTCGGGATGGACCGGAGCCACGACTTCAGGGGCCAAGCCGATTGCGCGGAGTGCGGACAACCGCTCAAGAATCGCCGCGAAGGAACGGCGCCCAGGCCTGCCGGGCGGTTGGCGAATCCACGCAAGAGTGCTGATCCGGCCTTCATCGTGCTGCAGCAACAGCGAATCCAGCAGGCCGCATTGTGCCGAGGTCAGATGGACCGTCAGCAAATCGCCCACTTTCCGCTCGGCGTCGAGCAGGGCCTTGCTCACCATACGTTCCAGGGATGTGATGCCGGGCACGATTATCCGCCGTCTCCGGAATTCCTCGATCAAGATCCGCGCCAGATCGATTCCGCCGGTCATGGTGAGGGCGATCGGCAGGAGCCAGGCCTGCAGTTCAGCCTGGATCGGACGGCTCAATTGGCGAAAACCGAATACCTCGCGCAGCGTGTCGAGTTGCTCGTACCGGGTGGGGCCGCGCGTGGCATAGTCCGCAAGTAGGTCCGGCGCGATGCCGAGCTGATCCCCGACGAACCTGAGAGGAGCATCGGGGATGAATTCGCCGGGCTTCAGCAGCCGGCCGGGATAGCGCAAGGCACAGAGCTGTAGCGCAAAACCGAGACGGTTGTGGGGACGCCTTCGGCTCGTGATGGCGCGCAGATCGTCGACACCGAGCGTCCAGTACCGCACCAGGTCGGCTTCGTTTTCGGGCAAGGCGAACAATTCGGCATGTTGCGCCTCGGTCAGGACAGAACGGCGGGGCATCTAGTTAGGCCTTGGCTGGCCCCGTCCAGCCAATCCGATCGAGCGTGCCGATGAGGGTCGATCGGGGCACCTTGAAGGACCGGCACACTGACGCTTTGCTTGCACCAGCATTGAGTGCGTCCGTGATCTGCTCGATCGTCTCCGCGTCGATGCTCGGCGGTCGACCGCCGCGTCTGCCCCGGCGCTTTGCCGCCGCCAGTCCCGCCATCACCCGCTCGCGCGTAAGCGCGCGTTCATATTGAGCAAGCGCGCCGAAAAGCGAAAACAACAATTCTCCGTGGGGCGTGGTTGTGTCCATCTGCTCCGTCAGCGATTGAAAAGCCACGCCCCGGACTTTCAGGTCGGTGATAATGGTCAGCAGGTTGGCCAAGGATCGCCCAAGGCGGTCGAGCTTCCAAACGATCAGGGTGTCGCCTTCCTTCAGGTATTCCAGACACGTCTTCAGGCCGGAGCGATCATCCCGGGCGCCCGATGCCTTATCGGAATAGAGATGGCGTTCATCGACGCCGGCGGCGAGCAGAGCATCGCGCTGGAGGTCGACCGACTGGCGGTCGTCGACCGATGAGACACGCATGTACCCGATGAGCATGTACGACAAACCCCTGGATCAATGTTGTCGCACAGTAGGTCAAAGCGACAGGGTTTGTCGCGCATAATCAGCCGCGATCATGGAGCTTCAATCCGTTTGCGTCGTCCCCTGTCGGGAAACATGCGGTTTCCGACATGGCAGCATTGCGCCCCAGTTGGTCGCTCCGGACCTAATCCAACCGCTCTAACATGACGAATGGACCACCGCAGTCTATGCCAGTCAGCGGCCGGAGGCGACAGATGGCGATCGGGAAACCCCTCAGAATCTCAAGCTGGTGTAGGCGCCGAAGTAGTTCCCGTATTTGCCGCCAACGCTTTCCAGCGACTTGCTCGGCATGAAATAGCTGTTGGCCACGCCGAATTGCAGGCGCTTGGTGGCCTGCCATGATATGTCGATTTCCATGGCGGTACCGATCCGCCGAGCGGAAGCGGACGCAAACGATGCACCGGCAGGCCCGACGTAAGCGCCGTCTGCAATGCGATGGCGCCAGTAAAGTTGGGCCCCGGTCACAATCGTCACCGATCGCGCCGGCTTCAGCGTAAGCGTTGGGTTGAGGTTCATCAAATTTGAGTAGTTGAACAAAACACCGGCATTGAGCATCTGATAACGAGGCGCAGGCGCGACAAAGGTACCCAGCGTGTCATTACCGGCGTTGCCGTCGCCGCTAAATACATTGGCTCTGAGCCCCAGGCGCGGCTGAAGGGCAACCTTGGGGAAGGTATAACCACCATCCATCATCATCGCCCATGCGCTGATGTCCTTGGTTCCAAAGCGACCGGACTGGTAGGTACCTTCCACGTCGAGATCCCAGGTCGCAGTGCGCTGCCACAGCCTCGCACCCCAGCTGCTACGGTTCTCGGAGGCCCTGCCCTGAGCGTTCAATGCAGTGTCACGCTTCACCTGGAACCAGTACCCGTCGACGCCAAAGCCAGCCACCACGTGCGGAGCGCTGACGTAAACGCCGTGGAATGACTGTGTGTGGTTAGGGGCATTGTTGAATTCGCCGTCCTTAATGTTTACGGGGCGAACGGCGAACGTGTCGACAGAGATCTTGCCGGGAAGGGCATAGGTCGCGCGCAGGCCCTGATAGAGCACACGCTGATTGACACCGTCCCGCAGCGTGACAAGCTTGCCGTTGCCAAGCGGCATTTCGAACCGACCAGGACGCAACGTCAACTTTCCAGCTTTGCCGAGCGGCACCGTCACATCGAGGAACGCCTGCTCGACGTCGAAGGGCCCCCGGTTCGGCGGAGTGACCAGGCTGGAACCGTACTCACGATTGTCGCCCAGTTCCACAAAGGCCCGGACGTGCGGCCCCAGGTGCAGATCGGCCAGCAGTCGCAAGCGACGCTGCACCGGGTCATTGGCGTCATTCGCAGTGCGCCCGGCATTCTGATGATCCCAGGCGGTGTAGTATGCGCGCGCCTCACCGCCGAGGGAGAGGTATATGTCATCCGAGCCGATCGGGATGTGCTTGATCCTGTCGATCAATGGCGCATCCTTGCTGACGGGCTGCGACCAGTCCTCCGTCCAGCGGATCGCCTGGGGAAGGTTCGGCGTTCCCGTCTGCCCGCCGGGGACCGCCACGGCAGCGCGGGGCTGCGATCGTGGGGGGCGAACACCGGGTTGCGCCTGGCTGCCCATCGGGCCACCTGCGGACTCGTCCTCGGTGCTGGCCGGAGGCACCGATTGCGCCAGGGCGACAGTCGACCCGGTCATGATCGCTGCTCCCAGCAGACAGCCGCACACGATCGTCTTGGAACCTTTCAACACAGCCTTCTCCCAGACGACGCCCCTGTCTGCCGCAGTCCAGCAGCCCCACAAGCGAGGTCGTTCACATCATTTTGAAGTTCTGTCAATGCCGGGGTAAAATTGTGCAAGATTCCGGTGTAAGAGTGTACCAGTTGGATTGAACAAAAAGCCTCTTGTCGAGGCGGTGCTTTCATCTGCTGTGCTGAACGGTCTGGAGCGTAGCGGAAGGCCGTTCAGCACAGCAGATGAGGGGTTTTCTGATCAGGTCATGGGGGGGGGCACCTCCTCTTGCTGTGCGTGGTGGCTGTGCTTTTGCCGTTTCCGGCTGCTGGCAAGCCGATAGCTGCCCCCGTTCATCTCGAGGATATGGACATGGTGGGTCAACCGGTCGAGCAGGGCGCCGGTAAGCCGCTCGGATCCGAACACCGATGTCCATTCATCGAACGGCAGATTGCTGGTGATGAGCGTGCTGCCGCGTTCGTAGCGCTGGCTGAGCACCTCGAACAGCAGTTCACTGCCGACGGCGGTGAACGGGACATAACCCAGTTCATCAAGGATCAGCAGCTTGACTGAGGCGAGATGCTTTTGCAGCTGGCGCAACCGGCGCTCGTCTCTTGCCTCCATCAGCTCATGCACGAGGGCGGCGGCTGTAACGAAGGCGACGCTGTGTCCTTTCTGACAGGCCGCCAGGCCGAGCGCGAGCGCGACATGGGTCTTGCCGGTGCCGGAGGGCCCAAGGGCGATAATGTTGCTGCGCGTCGTAATCCATTCGCATCGCGCAAGCTCAACCACCAGCGGCTTGTTCAGCGAAGGCTGCGCGGCAAAATCGAACGTATCGAAGCTCTTGGTGTGCGGGAACCTGGCGAGCCGGATACGGCGTTCGACCATGCGCCGCTCCCGGTCGATCCGTTCCAACTCGCACAGGCGCAGCAGATAGCCGGGATAATCGGTGCGGCTGCCCGCCGCTTCCATCGCCACCTTCTCATACTCGCGAGCGAAGGTCGGCAGCTTGAGCGCTTTCAAGTGGTTGCCCAGCAGGATCTGCGGCGGCACGCTGGTGCCCGTCTCCATTATGGCAGGCAGCGGTTGCATCACAGGGTCTGTCATGCTGATGCCCCCTTCATTGTCACGCGGTGGGCATCGGGTATCAGGCCCAGATAGGCGCGGGTATCGGTCACACCGACATTGGCGCGGGGCAGATAGGGATACAGGCTCATATCCAGCCTCGCGGGTCGGTGTTCCAGACGCGCAAGCAGGATCATCTTGACCGCATCAAAGCTGATCGCGCCCAGCTCCAGCGCACGGGCGACCGCCCACTCGACCAGCGACTGCTCATAATGTTCGCACAACCGCAGGACCTGGATGAAGGCACGCCGTCCTTCCTTGCCGCTTCTCGCTTCCATCAGCCGCCGCAGGCGGTGCACCGGTTCGGACAGGTGCCAGCCATCAAGCGGCGCGGCCTGATCCAGTGCGCCGGGCTTATGCTCGAGCAGGGCCAGATAGTGGAGCGGGTTGGCAATAAAATCCTCTCGCTCATAGCTGCGCACATGGCTGGCGATGCACGTGCCCCGACAGACGATGTCGACACGATCGACATAGCCCTTGATGACGACCTGCTGATGCGCGAACGCCGTGGGTACCGAGTAATCGTTGGTGCGATAGCGCACCAGCGCCATCGACGACGCGCAGCCGCTGACGATATGGCACGGATCGAACGCCACCTCCGGCAAGGGCATGAACGCGGCACTATCGGCTTCCATGCGCGCCGTGATGCTCTGGCTTTGTCCCCGCAATACCGCTGCACCGCGACGCCGGCATTGATCGGCAAAGCGGGCGTTCAGTTCTTCGATACTCGCCGCCGCCGGTATCGGCACCATGAAGTTGCGGCGCACATAGCCGACCAGTCCCTCGACCTTGCCCTTGTCGTTCCCCTTGCCGGGGCGACCGAACCGATCGTCGAACAGATAATGGCTCTGCAAGCCCGCAAACATCCGGCTGCGTTCGCGCCGTCCATCGCCAAGAATGCGCGCCACCGCAAGCCGGGTGTTATCGTACAGGATGCGCGTAGGCACACCGCCGAAAAAGGCAAAGGCGCTGACATGGCCATCGCAAAACGCTTCCGCCACTTCGGCGGGATAGGCCTTCACAAAACACCCATCGGACTGTGGCAAATCCATGCAGAAATAATGCAGCCGCACCCGCTTGCCTGCGATGATAGCATCGGCTTCGCCAAAATCCACCTGAGCGTGCCCAGGCCTGTGGCTCAGCGGTATGAATACCTCGCGGGAACGCAACCGCTGCGAACGAACATAATCGCTCAGGATCGTCAGACCGCCCGTATACCCATGCTCAGTCCGCAGCCGTTCGTATATCCGCTTGCACGTATGGCGCTGCTTGGGAGGAGCACCTTTGTCCGAACGTAATATCTCGTCGATTAACGTCTCGAACGGTGCCAGCTTCTCCGACACCCGCGGCACCGCTCGCCGATATCCCGGTGGCTCCGCATACTGCAGCATCTTCGTGATCGTGTTGCGATGAACACCAAAATAACGCGCTGCTTCTCGCCGCGTCATCCCTTCAACCAATACGGCCCGACGGACCTTCGCATATATCTCCACTGACTTCATCCTCCGGCCCTCTCTCCAGAGGACCCATCAGGACCGGTACACTTTTACTCCGAAATGAACGGACCCCGAAAGACCCGTCAGTGGTATGTTTTTACTCCGGCGTTTATAAGTTCTCTTGCGCAGTCTCGCGCGGGCTAATCCGCAATCGCGGAGATCAAGCTGCGGACAGCAGGATTTCCGATAGCTGCTGCGGTATGTCGATCATCACGTCGTGCCCGCACTCTTCGGCTGCAAGTCCTATCGCGGTCCACGAGGGATCCTTCTGCGCCTTGGCAAAATAGCTGTCGAACGTCGGCATCGCAAAGCCGGTAGCGCGAACGTACGTTTTGCGTGCTACGCGATCGCGCGCGCCTGACAGGACGATAGGCTGGATTGCGACCCCTGATGGTTGCGGGGTCATCTTCGCCTGCACCCAAACTGCTCTGGCAGTATCCTTGATGCCGAAGACCTCGGCTTTTGGCGCGGGTCGTCCCGCCTCGCCTTTGGCGATCGCGTCCTTGAGCGCCTGTTGAAACTGCGGCGAGTTGAGATCTATTACGCGTTGTCCATTTTCAGGCACGAAGGCATCCACGAAGACGACAGAGGCCACCTTGTTCCCGATCTTCGCGAGCGCCGCGGAAACGGGCCAACCGCCATACGAATGTGCGACCAGCACCGCGTCCTCGATGTCTTCCCATGCAAACAGGTTCACGATGTCGTCGATGTGTGTCTGGAGAGTAATCGAATTGGACAAAAGGTGCGAACGGTCCGCCAACCCGGTGAGCGATGGTGTGTAGACGGTGTGTCCCTGAGCTCGCAGCAAAGCCGCTACATCGCGCCAGCACCATCCGCCATGCCATGCGCCGTGTATCAGAACGAAACTGCGCTTCCTGGCTGGCGTCACCGCCATCGCGGGCACGCCCGAGGCGGCGGTGGCTGATGCAAGAGCCGTATAAAGCGCAGATTTGATGAGGGATCGCCGGTGCATACGGTATTATCCTTTGAAGGCAGGCGAGATCACTGAGCCGGAGAAGGAATGACCGACACTGCGGAGCCAATGGCGATGCGCATCAGATCGGTGCCGACGACGACGTTTCCGTTCGGCCAGTGCGAGAGCGCGCGACGCTTGAGCGCCGCATCGGTGTTGGTCTCGTCCTGCGGGCCCGGCCGCGAGATGTGCGAGAATACGGCAAGCTTCGGGTGCGCCTGGCGGAACACGTCGCCTGCCTCTTCGGCGCTGGTGTGATGCGCGATCGAAGGCTTTGCCCATGCATCGTTGACATGGCTTGCCGCAACGATGCTGGCTTCGTGCACCAGCAGATCAGCGCCGGTTGCCTGTCGGACGACCTCCAGATCGTATTTGGTGTCTCCGGACAGGACCACGGTGCGCCCCTTGTACTGGACCTTGTAGCCGACGGCAGGCTTGATCGCCGCGCCGTGATCCACCGTGAAGGCCGTAACGCGCACCCCATTCTTCTCGAACACGACGCCGTCTCGCGTGAACTCATGGACGTTGAGCTTCTCCGCCGCGGCGGTCACTTCGTTGTCGTGACGACGGATCACCAGATCAGGCTCGAACATCGCCTGCATGCCGGCAGCCACCTGCTTGATGCCAACCGGGCCATAAAGCTCGAAAGGGGCTGTCCGACCATTTTGCGGCGAAGGCAGCAGGCTAGTCGACCACAAGTCACCCAAGCCGTTGACATGGTCGGAGTGATAATGGGTGATGAACGTGGCATCGATGCTGCCCAGCTTCACGCCCAGTTGTGCAAGGCGGATGGAACTTCCACGCCCTGCATCGAACACCAGATTGAGGCCCCCGACTTGCACCAGCGTCGAATACCCGAAGCGTGCCGGGCTCAACGTGGGCGTTCCCGTGCCCAGCAGCGTCACGACCATGTCAGCTGAGGCAAGCTGGGTATTCGCTGCCGGAGCGGGCGCAGGCGCGCTCGCTTGGGCAAAAGCCGGCGCACCGGTTTCGGCACTGCCGAGGAGCAGGAGAAGAGAAGCAACAGTTTCACGCATTTTCGACATCCATCTTGTTGGGTTTTCGGTGAGACCCGGATTTTCACGCCGACAGAGCTGGTCAGGCGACCTCGCTCTCCCGGTAGCGCACAAACGAAAGGGCAATTCCGCCTATCAGTGTCCCGCCCGCCATAAGGACGGCGACAAGCGACAGGGAGGCGCCGCTGGCAAACAACAGACCGGCAACGATCGGGCCCATCGCAGCCCCCGCCCGGCCTATGCCGATGACGAGGCCCGTGCCACCCGCCCGAAGCGCGGCGGGAAACGACTGCGCGATCACTGCATAGAGGCCCGCAGTCGCCCCATTGGTGAAGAAACCGCCGATCGCCGCGAGCAAAGAGAGCGAAGCGAGCGTGGTGAAGCCCTGGCCGAATGCAGCGATGGCCACCGCGCCCAGGAACATCGAGCCTATGACCAGCAGGCGCACCCCGACTTTCTGCGTCAACAGGCTGAGCACGAGCGAACCGCTAGCGCCGCCCACGTTGGCCCATACCAGCACCCCGCCAGCCGATGCCGCCGGGAAACCCAGGTCCGCCACGATTTTGGGGATCCACTTCATGAGAAAGTAGAAGGTCATCATGTGCATAGCGTAAGCGACGACCAGCAGCACTGTTACGGCTGCAATGCCGGGGCTGAAGAAGGCTGCGACGCCAACGCGCTCAGGCGCTTCATCTTGCGGGGGCAGTTCAAGAAGCGGGGCACGCCCTTGGCGGGTCATCGTACGATTGATCTTCTCCAGAGCGCCCTTCGGACGCTTGTGGAGCAGAAACGCGATGGTTTCTGGCACCAGCCATAGCACCAGCGGAATAAAGCAGGCGGTCGCAACCGCACCGAATTCGAAAACCGACTCCCAGCGTTCGGTGAGTTCGAGCAGTTCGCTGGCAATCAGCCCGCCTACGATAGCCCCGACGGGATAGCCGCCCGCCATAACCGCGACCGAAAGATTGCGTCGCCGGGCGTTGGAGCATTCGGCCACGATGGCATTCGTGGCCGCAAGCATCCCGCCGATGCCAAGCCCCGTGAAAAGCCGGAAGATCGACAGGGTCGTCACATTCGGCGCCATCGAGGCAGCGAACATGCCGAAAGCCATAATCACGAGGCAGTTAAGGATAGTGGGACGTCGCCCGATGCGATCGGCCATCGCACCCAGCACGAAAGCCCCGACGCCCATGCCGATGAGCTCCATCGATAGCACCGCGCCCAAGGCGGCGCGATCTATACCCCACTCTCTCGCGATTCCGGGTGCCGCGAAGCTGATCGACAGCACATCGAACCCGTCAAGCGCATTGAGCGCCGCGGCAAGCGCCACAGCGAGGATCTGACGGGAGTGCATAGGCTCACGCGCGATCAACGCGCGAGGATCGGGAGAAGAGGTCGACAAGAAGCCATCCCGAGCGCGCGCGCGGATTTCGATGTCGCTTTTCCGCACGTCGGGGCCGGGGGATTGTGCCTTGTTCATTTCACCTCTCATGCCAGCGCTGAGACTGTTCTTCGCAGTCTGCATCGTCATGGATCTATCAGGGAGAGAGATGCGGGGCGTATGCTTTTGCGCGCGTTCGATATAACCCAGCCAAATATCTCGGATTGCATTTTTGGCATATCAAACGAGCAGAGAGGTATAAGACATTCCATCCGCAGCGAGTTAGGCGTGGCGAAACAAACTCACCGCGAGAGGATGCTGCTTTGGCCGAGACGCTCGTTCTAATACCCGGACTGCTTTGTGATGCCATTATCTGGAAGCATCAGGTGGCAGCTCTGGGCGAACGATACGATATCCTCATACCTGACCTCACCCGTTTCGCATCGATTGAGGCCATGGCTGCCTCGGTGCTAAACAAAACATCGGCGCAGCTTTCCGTCGCCGGTCACTCGATGGGCGCGCGTGTCGCCATGGAGATGGCGCGGATGGCTCCCGAACGCGTAGAGCGTCTGGCCTTATTGGACACCGGCATCCATCCGATGCGCGCGGGCGAACCGGAGAAGCGAGCGCACTTGGTTGAGCTTGGGCAGCGTGAAGGAATGAGAGCAGCGGCGGACGCCTGGCTGCCTCCGATGGTCGCGCCCGGAGCTCTTGACGCCGACCCTTCGCTGCGCTCGGATCTCTATGCTATGGTCGAGCGAATGAACCCCGCGATTCATCAGGCTCAGATTACGGCCCTGCTCACGCGCCCGGACGCGCGGCAGGTCTTGCCGCTGCTGCGCTGTCCGGTACTCGTCGGCGTGGGGGAACTGGACGCATGGAGCCCGCCGGCCCAGCACCTCGACATCGTTGATGTCGTGCCGCAGGCGACTTATGTCGTCTTCGCTGGCAGCGGCCACATGGCCCCGCTCGAAGCGCCTGAAGCAGTTTCGCAAGCGCTCTCGGAGTGGATGCTGACCCCCCTATCGAAGGAGCACGCGCATGAATGATGCCGCCCGTTTCGGCATCGAACATGCCTGCGAGCGCCTGATCAAGCGCTTTGCGCAGCTTAACGACGCCCACGACCACGATGCCCTCGCCGAAATGTTCGTGAGCGAGGGCAGCTTTGCCCGGCCGACAGACCCGACCAATCCCGTCACGGGCCGGGAGGATATCCGCGCGTTCTTTCGCGACCGTCCCAAACGGATCACGCGCCACGTCATGACGAACATAGTGGTCGAGGTCTTGGACGAAAACGCTGCGTGCGCCAGAAGCTACGTCGTCCTCTATTCCGGCGAAAAAGGCGCGCAAGTGCTCCTCGGTGACTTCGATGACACCTTCCGCCGCGACGATGACGGCGCATGGAAGTTTCAGAGCCGCGCCGGCTCCCTCGCATTCGGCTGAGTAAAGCGGCCGGACAGCATGACATGGCCGCTGCCAAGCGCAGCCGCCCCAACAGGATTGAACGAAATGGCACGGATAATCGGTGGCATCGGAACCTCTCACGTCCCGACGATCGGCGTCGCCTACGACAAGGGACGCCAGGCGGATCCCGTCTGGGCACCTTTGTTCGACGGCTACAAACCGGTCGCCGAATGGCTTGCAGAGAAGAAGCCGGACGTGTTGCTATTCTTCTACAATGATCATGCCAGCACGATGTTCTTCGACCTTTACCCCACCTTCGCGTTGGGCATCGGGGACCGCTTCCCCATAGCCGATGAGGGCGCGGGTCTGCGCGATCTGCCGCAAATTCGCGGGAACGTAGACTTCCAGGCGCATATCGGAGAATCGCTGGTCAACGACGAATTCGACCTTGCGTTCTTCCAGAACAAGCCCATCGATCATGGAATTGCATCACCGCTTCCGCTCATGTGGCCCCACGAGCCGGACTGGCCGGGGGTCGTCGTCCCCATCGCGGTCAATGTCCTGCAGTACCCGCTGCCCACCGGCCGGCGCTGCTATCGCCTGGGCCAGGCAGTGCGCCGCGCCATTGAAAGCTATCCAGAGGACCTTTCGGTCGTGGTGGTCGGCACCGGCGGGCTTTCGCACCAGATTCATGGGGAGCGAGCCGGCTACAACGACACTGATTGGGATATGGAATTTCTCGAGCAGCTTTGCGACACGCCGGAAAAGCTGCTCCACTTGCGCCACGCGGATTACGTGCGCCTCGGCGGCGCCGAAAGCGTTGAGCAGATCATGTGGCTGGCAATGCGCGGCGCCCTGCCCGATCGTCTGACCGAAATCCACCGTAACTACTATCTGATGACCACCACGGCGATGACCGTCGTGGTCTATGAGGAGGCAGGTGAGCGCGCGCAGCCTTCCGCAGCAAGCACCAGCGTGGAGGCCTGACCGATGTTCACCCAGAACCCGCAGACCGTCGGTATCGAAGAACTCACCGGCACGTACGTCTTCGATCTGCGTACCTGCAACCGTACACTGGCGTTTAACCGTTTCTTCTGGAACATGATCCGTCCGAAGTATCGCCAAGCCTTCCTCGACGACGAGGAGGCTGCGATGACGGTAGCCTCCCTTTCGGACGAGGAGAAGGCACTCGTGCGCGCGCGTGACTGGCTGGGCATCGTCCAGTATGGCGTCAACTTCTTCGTTCTCGAGAAATGGGCACGCGTAGTGCGGCGGACGAACCTCGAAGTCTATGCCATCATGCGCGGCGAGACGCTCGAAGAGTTCATGCAGACCCGAGCAGTGCCGCACGCCACCTGAACTGACGCGGCCCGCGATGCCCTTTTCAAGGTAGGGCAGCGCACGCTAGGATGGCGGCATGGCGCGCTACCTCGAACAACGATTGAAGATCCGGCATTTGCGCGTGATTGAGGCTCTTGACCAGCACAAGAGCCTTCTGCGGGCCTCAAAGGCGCTCGGCGTCAGTCAGCCCGGTCTCAGCCGAACCTTGCAGGAAGTCGAAGATATCGTCGGCTGCGAACTGTTTGAGCGGCATCCCCGGGGCGTGCAACCGAACGCTGTCGGACGCCTGCTGGCAAGAGGCGCCCAGCGTCTCCTGGGCGGCATGCGCCAGATCGAGGCCGACCTCGGAGAGCTGTTCGAGGAACACAAGCGAACGATCCGCGTCGGCGCGCTGCCTGTCGCGGCGCACGGACTTTTGCCGACGGTGATTTCAGACGCGACCGACCGAGGCTCCCACCTCGGGGTCGAGGTCATCGAAGGTCTGACGACGCAATTGCTGCCCGCCCTGCATTCGGGCGAGATCGACGTCGTGGTGGGCCGCCTCTACGAGCCGGATGCACCCGATGGCCTGATCCGGCGCGCACTCTATAGCGAGCCCGTCGGTCTCATAGCCCGCAGCGACCATCCCCTGTTCGAACTCGATGGCGTGACTGCAGAGGACGTGCGGCGCTTTCACGTCGTCTCTCCGGCCGTGAGTACTCGCGTCGAACACGACGTGCGTACCGCGCTCTCCGCCATGCAGGTAGACCTAGATGTGTCCATTCGGTCGACATCGGTCGGGTTCATGCGCGAGTTGTTGCTAACGGGAAATTTCATCTCGGCGATGCCGAAGGTCCTTGTTGCGGGCGACCTGGAAAGAGGGCTGCTTCGCCTCATCCCGATACCGCTTCCGGCCCCGCCGCGCCGCGCGGGCATCATTTACCGCGAAGGTTTGAGCGACGCAGGCAAATTACTTGTAGCGGCCATCGGTCGCGAGGTTGAGCGACTGGCGGCTAGTGGGATCATTGATGCGTTTAACGAGGATTGAGCCGGTCGGCCGGCTGCACAACATAAATGCCTGATTCGGAAGGTCCTAAGGTGTAGCAATACCTCGCAGCTCTGCGGGTGAGCATGCGGATGGATGCGATGGTCGCCGATGCGTTTGATGGTGCAATAGTGGTTTCCCGGTCCTTCGCGATGCGGCGGCATAGGCCAAGCCATGCGAAGATACGTTCGACAGCCCATCGTCGAGAGTACCGAGCCTTTTGATACGTTCAGCATCCAGTTCTAGATCCCCACGTGCTGACGGTTCGCTTCGCTCAATGGCCAGATCGTCAAACTCTGGCGGGATTTTTGCTATTTGCCATGCGGCTCAGCATCACCATCACCCGGCCACCTTCCGCCTCCTCTTGGCTTACCTGACGGCGCTTGTGGTAGAACTTCGCGCATCAGGGGCAAACTTGTTCGTCGTCTTGCTCATCGTAGACCCTCACTCTCAGGAGTTGCGGCCTCGGGCAATCCCGGGGCGGTCCATACCGGTGTTCAGCGTGTTGTAGAACGACCGCAAAATCGTAGGCCACGCATTGGCCGTAGTGTACGAAAAACAGGTGTTTTTCGACACCTGACACCCTTACCGTATATCTGTGCCCGTTTAATGTGACGCCCCCTTGTTGGAACCAGGGGTTGCGCACCAGCCAGCGATTGTTGCGCGGGCTAGGGTGAGGCAGGGGGAACGCTTGCGGCCAGTGCTCGCGCCAGGCTTCGACCACCCGGGTGAGCGGCGTCTTGCCAGTACCGAGGTGGTAGTCCATGGCGTAGCTGCCCAGCACGATGACCAGCGACAGGCGCTCGAAACGCTGCATGAAGGCTTCGCGCCAGGCGGGGGGCGCACTCCGGGCGTAGCGGCAGGTCACCGCTTTTGCCGGTGCCCGGATAACAGAAGCCCATGGGCAGAATGGCGATGCGGGTAGGGTCGTAGAAGGTGTCGCGGTCCACGCCCAGCCAGGCGCGCAGACGCGCGCCGCTGGCGTCGTCGAAGGGCACGCCTGAGGCATGGACCCGGGCCCCCGGTGCTTGGCCGGCGATGAGGATGGGCGCACTCGGGTGAAACTGGAAGACCGGCTGCACGCCGTGTGGCAGATGCGGTGCGCAGCGCGTGCAGGCGCGGACGTCGGTCAGAAAGGCGTCGAGTGTCGGCATGGCGCGCTTCCGGAAAGGGTGGCTCGCGCAGGACGGAGGTGCCATCCTGCGCGAAGCGTAACCCGGCAGCAAGTCAGTGCTGGGTCAGTGTCGGATAGCCCTGGATGAATACGCGGTCGGTCTTGGCCGCCGGCACATGGCAGCCCATGCAGTCGGCTTCGTAGCTGACGGCGACATTCTTGGCGGGGGCGTCGGCCTTGAACAGCGCCCAGCCCCAGCCGTCGCCCCACAAGGGGTTGCTGGCGAAACGGCCTTTGGCGTCCTTGACCATCACGAACCACACGGCCGCATCGGAACCCCAGACCACAGGGTTGCCAGTGGTCATGGCGCTGGTTTCGAGCTTGCGGATCTCTTTCACCAGCGTGGCGCCGTCCAAGAACTTGCCGGTCTTGCGGTAGTGCTCGGCCGAGGCCTTTAGTCGCCGGCCGTGACGGCCAGTGGCAGGACGAGGGCGCTGGCGAGCAGAGCGCCGGTGAGTGCGATTTTCATCGTGTTCTCCTTATATGCCTATGGAGATCAGACGGCGACCACGGGGAAATCCACCGTGGGGTCGGCGATGTGGTTGGTGTAGTTGGTGAGCGTGTTCAGCGCGACGTTGGCGATCACTTCCAGTATCAGGCCGTCGTCGAGCCCCGCGCGGCGGTAGTTGGCCATGGCGTCGGCCGACACCACGCCGCGTTGCTCGACCAGCGCGCGGGCAAAGCCGGCGATTGCATCGTCAAGTGCGTTGGCCGCCTGGCCGGTGCGGGCCGCGGCGATGGCCTCTGCCGACAGTCCGGCACCTTTGCCGATCAGGGTGTGTGCGCTCAGGCAATACTGGCAGCGATTGGCTTGACCGGCAGCGAGCGCAACGATCTCGCGCTGGGAGGCATTCAGGCGGCCGGTGCCCAGCGTTTCGGACAAGCCGAGGTAGCCATTGAGCGCCGCCGGCGCGTGGGCCAGCGTGGCGAACAGGTTCGGCACCATGCCAAGCTTGGCTTTGACGGCCTTGAGTGTGGCAGCGGTAGCGGCGTCAGCGGTGTCGATGGTCAGGGGGGCGATTTGGGTCATGTCTATCTCCGTAGTGGGTGAGGTGCAAGAGCACGTGGGCATGATCGCCCTTTGTTTGGTACGATATGGCACGTAAAGTATCAAATACGTAACCTATCGTCTTATATGGAGAGTGGAATGGCGGATCGACTGGCCGGCTTGCTCCGGCACTACTCGCTTTCGGCGCGCGTTTTTCACAGCGGCGCCTTCTGTGGGCAGCATCATTACGCGGCGCCGCATGGCTATATCCATCTGGTGCGGCGCGGCCCGATTACGGCGCGTTCGCCCGTGCATGAAGATCTGCTGGTTACCGAGCCGAGCCTGCTGTTTTATCCGCGCGTGGCGTCGCATCGTTTTGTCGCCGCCCCCGGCGATACCGCTGAGCAGTTGTGTGCGGAGGTCGACCTGGGCGCTTCGACGGGCAATCCGTTGGCCATGGCCTTGCCGTCGATGCTGCTGATTCCGTTGGCGGACTTGCCCGGCCTCGGGCCGACGCTAGAGTTGCTGTTTGCCGAAGCCGAGCGCGACCAGTGCGGTCGGCAGGCCGCCATCGACCGCTTGTGCGAGTTGCTACTGATCCAGTTGCTGCGTTATCTGATGGATGGGCGGCTTGGCGCCACCGGACTGCTGGCGGGCCTGGCCGACCCGAAACTCGCGCGCGCCATAACCGCCATGCACGATGCGCCGCAGACCGCGTGGTCGCTCGAGGCGCTGGCGGCGAAGGCGGGCATGTCACGCGCGCGCTTCGCCGCCGCGTTCAAGGACGCGGTGGGCGTCACGCCGGGCGACTATCTGGCCGACTGGCGGATGAACGTCAGTTGCACCCTGCTCAAGCAGGGGCGGCCGGTGGCGGTGGTGGCCGACCGCGTCGGCTACGGCAGCCCGAACGCTCTGGCGCGCGCCTTCCGCGTGCGCATGGGCTGCGCCCCGCGCGACTGGCTGGCGCAGCAGCGCGGTGACGCGGCGCTCAGCGGTTCGTGAGTTTGAGTTCGATTCGCCGGTTCTTGGCGTAGGCGGCGCCGGTGTTGCGCTCGTCGAGCGGGTGAAATTCGCATCACGCCGGAACAACTGGCGGAACTCCAGGTGGCGATCCGTCAACGGCTGGTCAGTCTGTTCGTGCGGCGCGGCCGGCTGGACAAGGCTGAGTCAGTGGCGCAGGTAGCTGGATGACGCTGTCCCGCCCTGAGCCGACGCTCACAGGCGGGGATTTCCAGTGTCGTCATTGTCGGCTATTGGCCGGCAGCAGCCCGTCGTTGCCTGATGGATCCAACCCCTCCGCTGCTATAGTGCAGTCGGCTTCTGACGTTCAGTGCAGCCGTCTTCTGAAAACGACATCTTCTTTCGCATTCTTTGACACATGCCCGCAAAGGTCATAGATTTCAGCCTGACAAAAGCAGGGCTTGAGGCGCAACGGAACAGAAAGTGCACTTAGCCCCCTTGCTCACCTTCAACGCGGAGTTGTTCTGATGACCTTTCTATGGGTTGGATTAGGGTTGGTAGTCGCCGGGCTGTGGTGGGGAACGGTTGTCTGGCGGCGGGAGCAGGCAGACCCTTGGATAAATCCACCAACTCCCGAGGCGCGGCGTTTGCTTCGAGCCGCGAGCCTGCATTTGCATTGCCACATTCTCGGCAGGCCTGCGGTAGACCAGGACGCGCCGTCGTTCGTTGGGGTAGATGCCCTCCAGGCACTTTATCTACGTGACGGGGTGATCTTTTTCGAGAAGGGGATCGCCACCTTGCCGGATGGAACCCAAGTCGAGCTGGGGGCACTCACTCATGAAGTGCTCGAAGTGCTTCGAGAAACCTACAGCGCCTTGGATGCCGCTTCAGCAGTGATCACTGACTATGCCACCACCTTCAATACTCCCGAAGAGTTAGAGAAGAGCGAGAATGAAATCCTGCGAAAGATCGCTGGCTACGGGAACATGTACCCGATGCAGAGCGCGATCGCTCGACTGGCATTGTTACTCAATCTCGATCCCGACAAGAACGATGTTGGGATTGGCGGCAAAGTGTTGTGGGAGCGCATCCGCCGTTGGCGTTGGCCCGAGCGCCATTTCTCGGCGGAGCAGTAGGCGTGCAGGGACATCGCATTGGCTACGTCCGGGTCAGCAGCTTCGACCAGAACCCGGAACGCCAGCTGGAGGAGACCGAGGTGAGCAAGGTGTTCACCGACAAGGCCTCGGGCAAGGACACTCAGCGCCCCCAGCTCGAAGCGCTGCTGAGCTTCGTCCGCGAAGGTGACACCGTGGTAGTGCACAGCATGGATCGCCTGGCGCGCAACCTCGATGACCTGCGCCGCCTTGTGCAGAAGCTGACCCAGCGCGGCGTGCGTATCGAATTCCTGAAAGAGGGCCTAGTCTTCACCGGCGAGGACTCGCCGATGGCCAACCTCATGCTGTCGGTGATGGGTGCCTTCGCCGAGTTCGAGCGCGCCCTGATCCGCGAGCGGCAGCGTGAGGGTATCGCCTTGGCCAAGCAGCGTGGCGCGTACCGAGGCCGCAAGAAAGCCCTGTCCGATGAGCAGGCTGCTACCCTGCGGCAGCGAGCGACGGCCGGCGAGCCCAAGGCGCAGCTTGCCCGCGAGTTCAACATCAGCCGGGAAACCCTCTACCAGTACCTCCGCACGGACGACTGATACATGCCGCGTCGCTTGATCCTCTCGGCCACGGAGCGGGACACCCTGCTTGCGTTGCCAGAAAGCCAGGATGACATGATCCGCTACTACACCTTCAACGACTCCGACCTGTCGCTGATCCGCCAGCGGCGCGGCGACGCCAACCGCCTAGGCTTCGCGGTGCAGCTCAGCCTGCTGCGCTACCCCGGCTATGCGTTGGGCACCGACAGCGAGCCGCCCGAGCCGGTCATCCTGTGGGTGGCCAAGCAGGTTCAGGCCGACCCGGCGAGTTGGGCGAAGTACGGCGAACGCGACGTGACCCGCCGCGAGCACGCCCATGAACTGCGCACCTACCTGCAACTGGCCCCGTTTGGCCTGTCCGACTTCCGCAACCTCGTGCGCGAGCTGACCGAGTTGGCCCAGCAGACCGACAAGGGCTTGCTGCTGGCCAGCCAGGCTCTGGAGAGCCTGCGGCAGAAGCGGCGCATCCTGCCGGCGCTGAGCGTAATTGATCGGGCCTGCTCGGAGGCCATTGCGCGGGCTAATCGGCGGGTCTACCGCGCCCTGGTCGAACCACTCACGGACTCGCACCGTGCCAAGCTGGACGAACTGCTGAAGCTCAAGGCCGGCAGCAGCATCACCTGGTTGACCTGGCTGCGCCAGGCACCGCTGAAACCCAACTCTCGGCACATGCTTAAGCACATCGAGCGGCTGAAGACATTTCAGCTGGTGGACTTGCCCGAAGGGCTGGGCCGGCACATCCACCAGAACCGCCTGCTCAAGCTGGCCCGCGAAGGGGGGCAGATGACGCCCAAAGACCTTGGCAAGTTCGAGCCGCAGCGGCGCTACGCGACCCTGGCCGCCGTAGTGCTGGAGAGCACCGCGACTGTGATTGATGAGTTGGTCGATCTGCACGACCGCATCCTGGTCAAGCTGTTCAGCGGCGCGAAGCACAAGCATCAGCAGCAGTTCCAGAAGCAGGGCAAGGCGATCAATGACAAGGTGCGCCTGTACTCGAAGATCGGCCAGGCTCTGCTGGAGGCAAAGGAAAACGGCAGCGATCCGTACGCCGCCATCGAGGCGGTGATTCCCTGGGACGAATTCACCGAGAGCGTCAGCGAGGCCGAGCTGCTGGCCCGGCCGGAGGGCTTCGACCACCTACACCTGGTCGGCGAGAACTTCGCCACCCTGCGCCGTTACACGCCGGCCCTGCTGGAGGTGCTGGAACTGCGCGCTGCACCGGCCGCGCAAGGCGTGCTGGCGGCCGTGCAGACCCTGCGCGAGATGAACGCCGACAACCTGCGCAAGGTGCCGGCGGATGCCCCTACCGCCTTCATCAAGCCGCGCTGGAAGCCGCTGGTGATCACCCCGGAAGGCCACGACCGACGCTTCTACGAAATCTGCGCGCTGTCCGAGCTGAAGAACGCCCTGCGCTCCGGTGACATCTGGGTCAAGGGTTCACGGCAGTTCCGCGACTTCGACGACTACCTGCTGCCGGCAGAGAAGTTCGCCGCGCTCAAGCGGGAACAGGCCCTGCCCCTGGCGATCAACCCGAACAGCGACCAGTACCTGGAAGAGCGCTTACAGCTGCTGGACGAGCAGTTGGCCACCGTAACCCGGCTGGCCAAGGACAACGAGCTGCCCGATGCCATCCTCACCGAGTCCGGGCTGAAGATCACCCCGCTGGATTCTGCGGTGCCCAATACCGCGCAGGCGCTGATCGACCAGACCAGTCAGCTGTTGCCGCGCATCAAGATCACCGAACTGCTGATGGATGTGGACGACTGGACGGGTTTCAGCCGCCACTTCACCCACCTGAAGGACGGTGCCGAGGCCAAAGACAGGACATTGCTGCTGTCAGCAATCCTGGGCGATGCGATTAACCTCGGGCTGACCAAGATGGCCGAGTCGAGCCCCGGCCTGACCTACGCCAAGCTGTCCTGGCTGCAAGCCTGGCACATCCGCGACGAAACCTATTCGGCGGCCCTGGCCGAGCTGGTCAACCACCAGTACCGCCATGCCTTCGCCGCCCACTGGGGCGACGGCACCACCTCATCCTCCGATGGCCAGCGCTTCCGGGCGGGCGGCCGGGGCGAAAGCACCGGGCACGTCAACCCGAAGTACGGCAGCGAGCCGGGGCGACTGTTCTACACCCATATCTCCGACCAGTACGCACCGTTCAGCACCCGCGTGGTGAATGTCGGCGTGCGTGACTCCACCTATGTGCTCGACGGCCTGCTGTACCACGAGTCCGACTTGGGGATCGAGGAGCACTACACCGACACGGCCGGTTTCACCGATCACGTCTTCGCCCTGATGCACCTGCTGGGCTTCCGCTTCGCACCGCGCATCCGCGACCTCGGCGAAACCAAGCTGTATGTGCCGAATAGCGTCCAGGACTACCCGACATTGCGCCCAATGGTTGGTGGCACCCTGAACATCAAGCACGTCCGCGCCCATTGGGACGACATCCTGCGCCTCGCCAGCTCGATCAAGCAGGGCACCGTCACTGCCTCGCTGATGCTGCGAAAGCTCGGCAGCTATCCACGCCAGAATGGCCTTGCCGTGGCCCTGCGCGAGCTGGGCCGGATCGAACGCACCCTGTTCATCCTCGACTGGCTGCAAAGCGTCGAACTGCGCCGCCGCGTGCATGCTGGACTGAACAAGGGTGAAGCGCGCAACTCCCTGGCCAGGGCGGTGTTCTTTAACCGCCTCGGCGAGATCAGGGATCGGAGCTTCGAGCAGCAGCGCTACCGGGCCAGCGGCCTGAACCTGGTGACGGCCGCCATTGTGTTGTGGAACACGGTGTACCTGGAGCGCGCCACTCAGGGGTTGGTCGAGGTCGGCAAGCCGGTGAACGGTGAGTTGCTGCAATACCTGTCGCCGCTGGGCTGGGAACACATCAACCTGACCGGCGATTACGTCTGGCGGCAGAGCCGCAGGCTGGAGGACGGGAAGTTCAGGCCGCTACGGTTGCCCGGAAAACCTTAGCGTACGATTTTTTCCGAATTCTGCGGGCTCCCCAGGTAGACCTTGCGGGCGATGTTGGACAGGTACAACGCCTCTTCCACGGCGGTGTTGCCGCCGCCGACCACCACTACGTCCTGGTCGCGGTAGAAGAAGCCGTCGCAGGTGGCGCAGGCCGATACGCCGCGGCCCTTGAAGGCTTCCTCGGAGGGGATGCCCAGGTACTTGGCGGTGGCGCCGGTGGCGATGATCAGCGCATCGCAGGTGTACTCGGCGCTGTCGCCGATCAGCCGGAACGGGCGCTGGGACAGGTCGGCGGTGTGGATGTGGTCGAAGATCACCTCGGTCTCGAAGCGTTCGGCGTGGGCCTGCATGCGGCTCATCAGGTCCGGGCCCATCAGGCCATGCGCGTCGCCGGGCCAGTTGTCCACTTCGGTGGTGGTCATCAGCTGGCCGCCCTGCTGCAGGCCGGTGATCACCACCGGCCTGAGGTTGGCGCGGGCGGCGTAGACCGCGGCGGTCCAGCCGGCCGGGCCGGAGCCGAGGATCAACAGCGGGATGTGTCGGGTCGTGCTCATGACTCAATAACTCCGTGCGTCGGCAGGAAAGTAGCGCTTGCCCAGCCGCAGGGCGACATGGACCAACAGGATCAGCACCGGCACCTCCACCAGCGGTCCGATGACCGCCGCGAAGGCGACCGGCGAAGCCAAACCAAAGGCGGCGATGGCGACGGCGATGGCCAGCTCGAAGTTGTTGCCAGCAGCAGTGAAGGCGATCGCGGTCGTGCGCGGGTAGTCCTTGGCAATGAACTTGCCCATGAAGAAGCTCAGCACGAACTGAATGATGAAATAGAGCGTCAGCGGGATCGCGATGCGCACTGCATCCATCGGGATGCGCAGCACATCGCCTCCCTTCAGGCTGAACATGGCAACGATCGTGAACAGCAGCGCCGCCAGCGTGATCGGACTGATCGCCGGCAGGAACTTCTCTTCATACCAACGCACGCCCTTGCGCGCCTTGAGCCAGCGGCTGGTGAGGAACCCTGCGAGGAAGGGGATGCCCAGATAAATCAGCACCGCCTCGGCAATGGTCCAGAAGCTGACGTCGATCACGCTGCCCTGCAGCCCGAACACCGGCGGCAGCCACGACAGGAAAAACCAGGCATACACACTGAACAGCGCGATCTGGAAGATCGAGTTGAAGGCCACCAGCCCGGCCACATACTGCCCATCACCGCGGGCGAGCTGATTCCAGACCAGCACCATAGCGATACAGCGTGCCAGGCCAATCAGGATCAGGCCGGTCATGTATTCGGGGTAGTCGCGCAGGAACAGCACCGCCAGGCCGAACATCAGGAACGGACCGATGATCCAGTTCTGCACCAGCGAGAGCATCAGTACGCGCTTGTCGGCGAACACCTTGGGCAGCTCTTCGTACTTCACCTTGGCCAGCGGCGGATACATCATCAGGATCAGGCCAATGGCGATCGGGATGTTGGTCGATCCGATCGACAGGCTGTGGAGCGCGCTGGGCACGCCTTCGAACATCGCGCCCAAGCCGACGCCCAGGGCCATCGCCAAGAAAATCCAGAGTGTAAGGTACCGGTCCAGGAAGGACAGGCGGGGGGAATCAGTAGTCATGGCAGGTCTCGGAAAAGCGGTTAGTCGATCTGCGCGATCGGGTCGAGGCGAGCCTTCAGCGCTGCGCGGTCGTCCCAGGCGCTGTCAGGAATCTCCAGGAAGGCCTGCAGGCGTCGCTTGATGGTCTGATGGGCACGGTCAAAGGCTTCTGCCTTCTGCGCATCCGAACCTTCCACGCCGGCCGGGTCGAACAGGCCCCAATGCACGCGAACGAAGTCACCAAACACCACCGGGCACGCCTCGGCGGCCGCGCTGTCACACACGGTGACGATCAGATCCATGGCAGCGGCATCGGCTTCGGCAAATTCGTCCCAGGACTTGCTGCGCATGCCCTCGACCGGGAAGCCTTCGCGCTCCAGCTGGGCAATGGCAAAGGGATTGACGCGACCGGCCGGCTGGCTGCCCGCACTGAAGGAGAGATAGCGGCCTTCGCCCCATTTTTTAAGGGTCGATTCGGCAAGCACGCTGCGGGCGGAGTTGCCAGTACACAAGAACAGAACACGACGGGTCATTTGAGCGATCTCTAGGAGGGGGGGAGGTCAGCAGCCAGCAGGACGTTCGCAGGCCTGTTCGTCGGCGCAGCAGTTTTCGGTCAGGTAGGCAACCAGCGAGCTCATCGCCTCGAACTCGGCGCGGTAGCAGATGGTGCGACCGCGCTGCTCGGCGGTGATCAGGCCAGCGGCCAGCAACTCCTTCAGATGGAAGGAGAGGGTGGCACCGGGAAGGGAGAGGGACTGGGCGATATCGCCGGCCAGCTTGCCGCCACTTCCGGCTTGGACCAGCAGGCGGAAGATGGAAAGCCTGGTGGCGTGACCCAAGGCAGCCAGGGCGTGGGTTGCGTTCTTATGTTCCATGCTTCTAGAATAGTCGAATCAAATTGGCAGGACAACCCCCATGCAACACCTCCCCAATGTCGTCCCCGGCGCCTTGAACCCTCCGGCGGCCGAAAAGCTGAGCGAGCCGAATGCCGCGCCACACCGGCCCCGCATCCTGATCCTGTACGGCTCCCTGCGGCCGCAGTCTTTCAGCCGCAAGCTGGCTTTGGAGGCGCAGCGGCTACTGGAACATCTGGGCGCGGAGACTCGACTGTTCGATCCGCATGAGCTGCCGATTCTCGATTCGGTGCCGGCCTCACACCCCAAGGTGCAAGAGCTGCGCCAGGCCTCGTTGTGGTCCGAAGGGCACGTGTGGGTCAGCCCGGAACGGCACGGGACGCTGACTGCCGTGTTCAAGAACCAGATTGACTGGCTGCCGCTGGAAGAGGGCAGCGTACGCCCGACCCAAGGTCGCACCCTGGCAGTGATGCAGGTCTGTGGCGGCTCCCAGTCCTTCAACGTTGTCAACGCGTTGCGCGTTCTCGGCCGCTGGATGCGGATGGTGACGATTCCGAACCAGTCCTCGGTGGCCAAGGCCTGGCAGGAGTTCGATGACGAGGGGCGCATGAAGCCGTCGGCCTACTACGATCGCGTGGTGGACGTGATGGAGGAACTGGTCAAGTTCACCCTGCTGGTGCGCGGGCGCAGTGACTACCTGGTCGACCGCTACAGCGAGCGCAAGGGCGCCGTTGAAGCGGCGGCGCTGGCGGCCGCTGCAGGCGTGGTCGAGACCATTTTGAATCAGGAGGAAAGTGCGTGAACGCTGTCATCTACCACAACCCCAAGTGCGGCACCTCGCGCAACACACTCGCGCTGATCCGCTTCGCCGGGATCGAACCGGAAGTGATCGACTACCTGGCCCACCCGCCCAGCCGCGCGCGCCTGGTCGACCTCATCACGGCCGCAGGGTTGAGCGTGCGTGATGCCATCCGGCAGAAGGGCACGCCGTATGACGAGCTGGCACTGGGCAATGCAGCACTGAGCGACGACGCGCTGCTTGATGCGATGCTGACGCACCCGATACTCATCAATCGTCCTTTGGTACAAACCGATAGGGGTACCCGTCTGTGTCGGCCATCAGAAGTGGTGCTGGACATCCTGCCGCCGCTGCCCGGACCGTTCCGAAAGGAAGATGGAGAGTGGGTGACCGGGCATACCGGAAGCTCGACGCCGTGATCCCATTGCTTGGCTGGGCTCGCTGCCGTTGAGAACCACAGGAGGTCATGCCCTATGTCGCCGCTCGATCCCGCAACAACCGAAAGCGCGTGGCGCGTCTTCCTGGTGTTCCTGCGACTGGGACTGACGTCCTTCGGCGGCCCGATTGCCCACCTGAGCTATTTCCGCCACGAGTTCGTCGAGCGTCGCCGTTGGCTGACGGACCGTAGCTATTCCGATCTGGTGGCCCTGTGCCAACTACTTCCGGGCCCGGCCAGCAGCCAGGTTGGAATGGCGCTTGGCCTGCGTCGAGCCGGCTGGCCTGGTCTGGTGGCCGCCTGGGCAGGCTTTACCCTGCCCTCGGCCGTGCTGATGATCCTGTTTGCCTTGGGCGTTGCCGGATACCAGGGCATCGTTGAATCCGGCTGGCTGCATGGCCTGAAGATCGTGGCAGTTGCCGTGGTGGCCCAAGCGGTATGGGGAATGGCCCGGTCCCTGTGCCCGGACCGTCTGCGCGCAGGGATGGCATTTGTTGCCGCTGTGTTGACCTTGGCCATGCCCTCGGTCGTCGGCCAGATCGTGGTGATCATCTTCAGCGGACTGCTCGGTCGCTGGATGCTGAAGATCGAACCAGTTTCCGGCCAATCAGACGGCGGCTATCCCGTCTCGCGAAGAACCGGCACGGTGGCACTGGTGCTACTGGTGCTGCCACTTGTTCTGCTGCCGGTGTGGGCCGCGGCGAGCGGATCCCCCCTGGCCATGCTGTTGGAGGGGGTCTACCGCGCCGGCGCCCTGGTCTTTGGCGGCGGCCACGTCGTGCTGCCATTGCTGCAGACCGCGGTTGTCCAGAGCGGCACCGTGAGCACGGCAGATCTGCTCGCCGGGTACGGTGCGGCGCAGGCGGTGCCGGGCCCTCTTTTCACATTCGCAGCGTACCTGGGGGCCATGGCCGCGGGTCCGTTGAGTGGCTGGGCGGGAGGTCTTACGCTGTTGGCGGTCATTTTCATGCCTGCCGTTCTCGTGCTCGTAGGAGTGCTGCCCTTCTGGGAGTCGCTAAGCCACCGCAAGGATCTGCAGGCTTCAATTGCAGGCGTCAACGCCGGGGTCGTCGGGATCCTGCTGGCAGCGTTGTACGACCCGGTGTGGACGAGTGCGATCCATGACCGATGGGATGTCACGATGGCGCTGGTTGCGTTCGGGCTACTGGTCGTCGCGCGTGCACCGCCGATCGTGGTGGTGTTGCTGGCTGCCATGGCGGGTTGGGCGATGGCGCGGTAGTCAGGGCATCTGCCAGAGCATATAAGCCGCCGTCATGAAAATGAGTAGCGCGAATGCAACATTCAACACTCCACGGTGCTCTGCCAACGCTGCTGATGCGCGCGCTCCGGCGATTCCGCCCGCACTTCCAGCAACGACGAATGCGGCAGCAAGTGGCCAGTTGACCAGGCCGGATTGAGCATAGTTGATGGCAGTCGTCAGACCGAAAGCGGAGACAGCTACGAGGGAGCTGCCTATTGCGGCCAGCATCGGCATGCCCGTGGCGGCCATCAGCCCAGGGACAACCAGGAAGCCGCCGCCAATACCGAAGAATCCGGAGAGTGCCCCGGAGAACGCCCCTAATCCGAGCAGTGCCGGCATGTTCCCTTTGCTGAGGCGGACGCTTGCATCACCTTCCGCATTGCGTTTGCGCAGCATAAGAATGCCTATCACGACCATCAGCAGGGCAAACATGAACAATAGTCGCTGCCCATCCACGGCCTTACCTAAGCTGGAGCCCAGATAGGCGCCAGCGATGCCTGCCAACGCGAAGACCGACGCGCACGGCCATCTCACGTTTCCCCGGCGGGCATGAACGAAAAGGTTGGAAAGTGCATTGGCAGCAACCGCCAATGCACTGGTACCGATGGCGACGTGTGGACTGTCGATGCCCACCAGGTAAAGCATGAGCGGGACAGCCAGAATAGAGCCGCCTCCGCCGACCAGCCCGAGTACGAAGCCCACCAGAATGCCGGAGAGTCCACCCAGCGCGAGCTGCAACAGGGAAAGGGTTTCCATGTCAGTTGGCCGTTAGGCAGCGGAAGAGGGGGCGCCTCGCAGGCGCGAAGCAAGAGAGGACAGGTCGTAACCAGCCTCACCGGCAATGGACAGCACCTGTTCGGGCGTAGCTCCGCCGTTACGAACCTGGGATAGGGCCCATAGCGACGTCGAGCGGGTGCCGGTCCTGCAGTAAGCGACGATGGGTGCAGGCAGTTGTTCCAGCAGCACGCCAAACTGCTGCACATGTCCATCGGTGATGCCGCCAGGCACGACGGGCAGATAGGCAAAGCCCAGGCCCGCCCTGGAGCAGGCCGCCTGCAGTGCAAGGTGATCGGGCTGGTCCGGCTGCTCGCCGTCGGGTCTATTACAGATGACACTCGAGATGCCCGCCTTTTTCAAGGCAGGTATGTCGGTGGGAACCAGTTGGTCGGTCACATGCAAGCTCGGCGCAAGTGAGTGCAGATTCATGGCGAATTCTCTGTTGAGCGGGGACGGTGGAGGAGCCAGTGGAGGAGCATGCCGACGACCATGGCGGCCGCGAAAACGAGTGCAAAGGGTTGACCCGTTGGCAACAGTGCAATGGCCGGGCCCGGGCATACGCCTGCCAGCCCCCACCCAACGCCAAACACTGCCGCGCCAATGACCAGGTTCCGGTCGATCTGACGCTGATTGGGAATGTGCAGCGCCGCAGCGAGCACAGGAGCATTGCGTGCGCGGACCCATCGATAGGCGATCGCTGACGGAATCAGCGCCCCGGCCATGACAAGTGCCAGTGATGGATCCCACCTGCCTGTGACGTCAAGAAAGGCGAGTACGCGCGTGGGATTGGCCATGTCCGAGACGACCAGGCCCAGGCCAAACAAGGCGCCACACAGAACTGCCGCCAGCCGGATCATGTTCCGCCTCCGATCATCATGCGGACAACCGCCACGGTCGCCATGCCCATGAGCATGAAAACGCCCGTGGCAACCATGGAGCGTGGTGACAGCCTGGCCAGGCCGCAAACGCCGTGACCGCTCGTGCAGCCAGATCCGAGGCGGGTTCCAAAGCCGACCAGCAGCCCGGCCAACACCAACAACGGCGTAGCGGAGATTGAAAGCGACGGCAGCGAAATGGGCTTGACCGCGAGCGCCAGCCCGGACGCCACCAGCAGTCCTGCCAGGAACAGGGCCGACAAGGAGCGGTCGCCAGCGGACGACAGGCCAAGAGTGTTGGCAAGCAAGCCGGAGACGCCGGCAATGCGACCGGTCAGCACCAGAAACCCACCCGCTGCCGTACCGATCATCAGGCCGCCGATGACGGGCCAGTACCACGCCAAAGAGGGGAGGGTCATAGCAGGTCCACCGGCAGTTTGAGGTAGCGCACCCCGTTGTCATCTGGGTCGGGCAGATGGCCCGCGCGCATGTTGACCTGCACTGAGGGCAGGATCAGGCGCGGCATGGGGAGCGTCGCGTCGCGGCTCTCACGCATCTCCACGAACATGTCCTCCGTCACGCCTTGATGCACATGGATATTCGCGGTTCGTTCCGCGCCTATGGTGGTTTCCCATGCGAACCGATCCCGGCCCGTGGCCTTGTAGTCGTGGCAGAGGAACACCCGGGCGTCATCCGGCAGGGCCAGTAGACGTTGGATGGAGCGATAGAGCTGGCGGGCCGAGCCACCGGGGAAGTCGCAGCGGGCCGTGCCGTAGTCCGGCATGAACAGAGTGTCGCCCGGAAAGACCGCATCCCCGATGACGTAGGCCATGCACGCAGGGGTGTGGCCTGGCACGTGCAAGGCAGTTGCCTGGAGATTCCCAACGGTGAACTCCGCGCCATCGGCAAACAGATGGTCGAATTGGCTCCCGTCGCGCTTGAACTCCTTGCCAGCGTTGAAAACCTTGCCGAAGGTGTCCTGCACGCCGGTGATGTGCTCGCCAATGGCAAGCGTTCCGCCGACCCGCCGCTGCAACCACGGTGCAGCGGAAAGGTGATCGGCGTGGGCATGCGTTTCCAGCAGCCACTGAACCTGCAGCCCTTCGTCATGAATGTACTGGACCAGCGCCGCGGCGGAGTCGGTCGAGGTGCGTCCAGAGGGCATATCGAAATCAAGAACGCTGTCGATGATGGCGCACGCCGAAGACCGGGGGTCGCGTACCACGTGGCTGGCCGTAAAGGTGGCGGGGTCGAAGAACGTCTTCACGCAAGGCGAAGGCGTGTGGCCACCTCGCGCTTCACGCACGATGTCTTGAGCTCTCTCCAATGAAGAATCGACGACGACAGGCCTGTTCACGACTCGCTCCCGGTGGTTGTATGATGGATATTAATACATACTTACGTAAACTATGTAAGTGCCGCTTCGTGTCCTTTGTCCGGTTCAGCTGGCGTGCGGATTAACAGGTACGCTCTAGCTCTCCTTTCTGGTGAACCGCTCTTGACCAACCGCCTCACCGCCAACAACCTGGCCGACATGAAGGAACGGGCGCCTGAAGTGGCCGAGTTGCTGCGCTTCATGGCCACGCCGTCGCGTCTGCTGTTGCTTTGTCAGCTGTCCCAAGGGGAGTCGACCGTCGGTGCCCTCGAGGAGGCCACCGGCATCCGACAGCCGGCCCTTTCCCAGCAGCTCGCCGAACTGCGTCAACGGCATCTGGTGACGACCCGGCGAGAGTCACGTTCAGTCTTCTATCGCATCAATGACAGCCGCGTTGAGGCGATGCTGGTTGCCATGCACAGGATCTTCTGCGTGGATCAGTCCGACGACCGGGAGTGAGCAGACGTGGCGTGCCGTACGCTGGCACCCACCGCGCTGATGATCGCTCCAGCCGACGCCAACAGCACATCCTTGTGCGCATCCCACACGTCGCCCTGGATGCCGAGATAAGCCATTCCAAGGTCCTGGTCGACCACCAGAACCGCGCCCCATTCGATCAGTTCATAGGCAGCGGACGTGGCGACGATGAACTGAGTGGCAATCAGGGTCAGCGTCAGCTCGCTGGCCACAGCACGCCTTGCGTAGAGCTCTCTCGCCGCGGGAAAGACCAATACGCCGTAGGCGAGGTGAACGAGTCTGTCGAAATGGTTGCGATCCCAGCCGAACAGGTCGGTGATCCTGTAGCCCGCAAGTTTCTGCGCCCAAGCGTCGTAAGGGACTTCCGAGTACGTAAAATGAGCGCCCACGGCATGCAGGCACAGAAAAAGCAGAAGCGAGACATTGGTTGCGGGCCGGAACGGGCGCTTCCACTGCTGGAAGACAACGTAGGGAATGGCGATGAATACCAGCAGATTCTCCAGCAACCAGTCGCGCCGGTGGTAGGGTTCGACTGCGGCAAGCAGCCAGCACCCTATGTAGATTCCAAGGCAGAACAGCGCGAAGCGCCAGGAGTCCGACTGCGTGCTCCCCAATCTGCCTTTCGCCGCTGCCGAGGCACGATCCTGGCGTTGGGGGTACTCAATGGGCATAAAGGACCGGAATGGTCGCCCCCTGCAATAGCTCCATCGTCATCCCTCCGATGGTCCGCTCGCGCAGGCGGGAGTGTCCGTATCCGCCAACCACGATCAACGTCGCCTTGGTCGCGCGGGCGTGATCGAGCAGGACCTCGCTGGAACGGCGGTGTCTGGCAAGCAGCCGGGTGGCCGATGCGGCGATGCCCCAGCTCCGGAGGTGTTCAATGAGGGAAGCTGTGACAGTGCCAGCAGCACCCTCCATCTCGTCCGAATGGCTGCATATCTCCACCAGAAGGACAGTCTGCACCTGCTGTAGCAATGGGATCGCGCTGTGCAGGGCGCGGCATGCGTTTGGGGTGTCTTTCCAACCCACAATCGCACACGAGTGGTCGCTTGCCCGCCAATGCGGCGGCACCACCACAACGGGCCTTCCCGCGTCAAAAAGCAGCGCATTGAACAGGGCCACGCCCGCTGGGTCGGCCTTGGCGAATCCTGACCAGCCCCCGACAATGGCCAGATCCGCAGAGAAGGCCAGTCGAGCGGCGAGCTCTGCAGGAGATTCAATGCCCGCTTCGTGAACTTCTACGGAAACACCAGGGTGCTCTGCGATTCTGGCCCTGATCCTTGAGGCTCTTTCCGAGGCCTCCCGCCGACATGCGTCCTGGGCAGCCAGGAACGATGCGCGGGGCGTCGGATCAGCAGTCCCGATCGCCGGCGGAGGCAGGTCGACCGTTTCGATGATGCGCACCCGCGCGTCCTGCGACCTGCCGATCTCGACGGCGAAGCGGATGGCCGCGTCATCTGCTGATGAGTCTGACAAAGGCACAAGAATATCCTTCAACATGGCTCTGGCATCCTGGTGCGTCAACGTGACAGGAACAGGGGCGTGAGGGTGCGCTCGAAGAGCTCCCTCGTCGTTCCCCCCAGCAGCCATTCGCGCGCGCGCGAATGGCCATAGGCGCCGCAGACGAGTAGATCCGCCTGGCTATCAAATGCGTGGCCCAGTAGCGCTTCAGCCACGCTCCCCCCATCTGACGACACGGGAGTAAATATCGCTTCTCGCCCCTGCCGCATCAGACTGTTGATGAACGCCTGAGCATGTTCATTGACCCGGTCACTTCCGTCCACGGTGGTAACCACAAGGGCACACGCGAAATCCAATCTCAGGAAATCATGTGCCGCGCGAGCGGATTCGGGGGTTGCACTCCAGCCGATGACGGCCCGCTTGAAGATTCCGTCGAAACGGGTTCTCCCTGGCAATGCCAGGATGGGGCGTCCGGATCGGCTAACCAGTGAAGAGAACTGAGCATGTTGCAGCCTGCGCTCGGCGTGGTCATGTCCGGCGCACGCCATTATCACCTGGTCGAAACCCTGTGCGCGCAGGGCAATCGCGTCCACAGGACGTTCCGCGCGCCCGTCCTCGATCTGGATGTCATGCGGAACGCTCCACTGCGCAACCCGGCGCAAGAGCGTGGCGACTCTGGGCGGGACTTCGGCGCGTGCAACGTCGGGCAAGGGAGATTCCACTGGCTGCACCAGCGTGATGTGCCCGCCACGGGCGCCGACAAGCGCTGCTGCCAGCTGCATGGCAGAAGCATCAGCGGGCGTATCCGTCAAAGGGACAAGAATATCCATCTTGGCTGTTGGACACAGAGGCCGGCGTTGGCCCGCATTCTCCGCCAGTCCTGCGCGGAGATATTGACGTGGGTCAAGGTGTTGACGATCACCCGCTACGCCCGGCGGCCACAGCGAACGTTCCGACGATGAGGCTGGTCCCGATCAACAACGGAGCAGAGAAGCGCCATCCGCCCCTTGCCGCAGCGATCAAGCATTTCAGCAATGAGTTGGTCGCAAGTGCGATGGTGATCGCCTGAATCGCGATACCGTTGCTGATCCGCTCCGCACCCACCATCTGGGCGGCAGAGGCGGTGGCGGCATGTACGTCGGCAATGCCGGAGATGCCCAGAGTCCAGGGCAGGCTCTCGTCACCCAGCCAGTCTCGCAGCAGACTTGCTGCCAGAAGCAGAATGACGATCAGCCCAACAAAGACCAGGATCGCCAACGGTTTGAATGGCCGCACGATGGCCAGCCCGGACACGGCTGAGGTACTGAGCAAGGACCGCCATCCGAATGCCACTGCTGTCCCCATGGCCACGATTGCCGAGCAGACCAGCGGGACCATGCTGTAGGCGAGCAATGCAGGTGCGAGCGTGCCCATTACCAGGCCCAACTGCAGAATCATGGCCACGTTGGAAAGCAAGGCCGCTCCTGCGAAGGCAGGCGCCAGCCGGGGCGACGAGCGCGCGCCGTCCGCCATTGCGGCGATGGTGGCGGTACTGGAGACGAACCCACCGGCGAAGCCGGTCAAGGCCAACGCCGACCTGGGCCCCAGATGGCGCAGCGCCAGGTGCGCTCCGACGCTGACTGCCATCAGCGCCACGATGAGGGTGCCGAGCCTACTCGGGTTGATGACTTCCCAAGGGTCGACGGTGCGGTCTGGAAGCAAGGGAAGCATCAGAAAGCCAGCAGCCAGCACCGTTGCGATGTCCCGAAGATCCCGGTTGGAAACCTTCGCATTCACCTTCCGTATCAGGGCAGGCCCCCCAACCAGTATCACCAGGATGGCACTGCCGGCGAGGACCGCCGTTGCAGGTGCACTTACCGCAATGGCGCCGACCAGATACAGGGCAGGCAGCACAATCAGATGGGGGGCAGCCGCCTGGGAGTGTCGCGGGCGAGGGCAGACAACCAGGCCCAGCAGTACCGCGCCAGCTACCAGCGCCGCGCCTCCCAGCAGCGCTCCCAACCCGCCTGAGATCGCGACCAGCGCAAGCACAACACTGCCGCCAAAGCGCGTGTGGCCCGCCGCCATCCTCCCGCCTGCTCGCTGCCAGACCAGTCCAACAACGGCGCCCACGACAGCGGCGGTAATCAGCCCCGCGGCGGTGCCTGCCGGATCCTGGACGATGCTCAGCATGTCTGGTTGCCCACTGGAATCGGTCAAAGGCGATTCTGCTCCGGCATTTGTGCAGAACGAATCCCGGGAGGACTTGACCCAGGTCAACGATCCAGGGGAATTTTGATTGACTTCGATCAAGTTCATTCGTCGCGCAGGGTTCAAGCTACCGGCTCTTTCACCCCGGGGAGAGCGAGCATGTACTGCGACATTCTGTTGCCCTTCGTCTTGGGCCGCCTGCACGAGCAGGCGCTGGGTCTAGCCACGGCGCTTTCGCGTGAGCAGGGGAGCCGCCTGGTAGCACTGGCTGGGGCCAGTGTGGTTGTGCCGGTCGCGACGGGGTGGATGTACTACCCAGCTGTCTACACCGCTCTTCATGAGCCGGCCAAGGAAACGGTCAGGGTGCTTGCCACCACGCTGGAGGAGCGGCTGGCAGACGCAGGTGTGGATTGGCTCGTGTGTGCGAACGAGAGGGTGTGGGAGGGACCGGTGGATCAGGTGATGCCTCAGGCAGGATGCGTTGACCTGACCATCCTGGGGTTGCATCGCGATGACCCCGGCACTGAGGACACGCTTGTCTCCTCGTTGCTGGTGGAATCAGGGGTGCCGTTGCTGCTTGTCCCGCCGGGCGCCCGCGACGCGGTGCCGCGTCATGTTGTGATTGCGTGGAAAAGCACCCGGGAAGCCATTCGCGCGGTGCATGATGCCTTGCCGTTGTTGATCGCTGCACAACGCGTGCACTTGTTGTATATCGATTCCGATCCGGACGATCCGAGCAGGGAGGACGACGCCAGTCTGCGCCTGGTCGCTCATCTACGGCGCCATGGCGTAACAGCCTCGCCTGTGCACCGCGGTTATGAGGAGGGCGGGGCAGGACCGGCCATACTGAACTTCGTGAAGGAGAGCGGCGCCGATTGTATTGTCGCCGGTGGCTACGGCAGATCCCGTGCCTCGGAATTCCTGTTCGGCGGCGTCACCCGCACACTGATCCGGCACAGTCCGATACCAGTATTTCTCGCCCACTGAGACCCGCGTGAAGCCCGCTGTCCACCCAGTTCTCCCGTACCGGGCATCGGCTGCCGAGCAACTCCGGCTTAAGTCGCCGCACGGCTGATGCAACGCCCTGGCAGGTGATCCATGTACATGAACGATCAGCCTCACAATGCGACGCGTCTTGGCGTCGCGTTCCTGGGCGGGACGGATACCGTCACCGGCTCACGCTACGTGGTTGAGGCCGGCGGCGCCCGCGTCATGGTGGATTGCGGGCTCTTCCAAGGATACAAACCGCTGCGATTGCGGAACTGGCTACCGTTTCCCGTGGATCCCGCTTCCATTGATGCGGTGGTGCTCACCCACGCGCACCTGGATCACAGCGGATATCTGCCACGTCTGATCAGGCTGGGATTTCACGGGCCTGTGTGGTGCACACCGGCCACCCGGGATCTATGCGGAATTCTACTCCCCGACGCAGCGCACCTGCTGGAGGAGGAGGCGCGCCACGCCAATCAGCGCGGCAGCTCGAAACACCATCCGGCCGAGCCGCTCTACACCGTGGGCGATGCGCAACGGTGCCTTGACCTGATGCGGGTCGTCGACTTTTCCGATGCCTTTGACCCGGTGCCTGGCGTAACGGCTACGTTTCACAAGCAGGGACACATTCTTGGCGCCGCATCGGTATCGCTGGTCCATCGGGGCAGGCGAATCACGTTCAGTGGTGATGTCGGCCGTTCGAACGATGCGGTGATGCGCGCTCCCTCGTCGCTGCCGGCATCGGATTGGGTTGTAGTGGAGTCAACATATGGCAATCGGCGCCATCCGACGGCGCTCTTGACGGACCTGCTCGTCGAGCCGATCCGGCGCACGCTCGGGCGCGGTGGGGTGGTGATGATTCCGGCGTTCGCGGTGGGTCGCGCCCAGCTGCTGCTACACGTGATCGCCACCCTGCAGGCGGAAGGGCGGATCCCACGCGCCCCGATCTACTTGAACAGCCCCATGGCCAAGGACGTCACCTTGCTCTATGGGAAATACAGAAGCGAACATCTGCTCGATGACGCCGCACTGGAGCGCTTGCACGCGGCTACCCGGTTCGTCAATAGCATCGAGGAATCCAAGGCCCTCAACCTTCGGCAGGGCCCCATGATCATCGTCGCGGGCAGTGGAATGCTGACCGGGGGGCGCATTCTCCATCATCTCATCGCTTTCGGCTCGGATTCTCGCAACATGATCCTGTTGCCAGGCTTCCAGGCAGGTGGCACGCGCGGAGCGGCGCTGGTGCGCGGTGACAGGCTGTTGCGCATCTATGGCCAGGATGTGCCGATACGTGCCGAGGTGGTACAGCTGGAGGCCGCTTCTGCCCACGCCGACGCCGACGAACTTCTCAACTGGCTACGCACGGCCCAGACGACCCCGCGGCAGGTCTTCATCACACACGGAGAGCCAGACGCCGCCGACGCGCTGCGATTAGCCATTGAACGGGAGCTACATTGGTCTGCATGCATCCCCGAGTACCGACAGTACATTGACCTCGACCCGGGATGAAAAGGGTCCGGGATGGCCCGCAGAGGCCATAGAGCGTCGCCACCCAGCGGCATGGACGGCGAGAACTACCTTCTGCCAAACAGGACACCGTCGTGACGCATCTTGTCTTCCGGGACTATCTTGAAGCAGCAGTCGGGCTCGCGGACGCGTTGAGCTCTTATAAGCAGACCCGGGCATCCATACTGGCCGTTTCATGTGCCGCGCTGCCGATGGCACGGCTCATCGCCGATATGCTTGGGGCGCAGCTGAGGCTCGCGGGTATGCTCGCCGTGCGGGCCACTGCTTCATTCCAAGTGGCGATCGCCAGCCGCAGGGAGCGGGCGGAATCGTCACCGCCGTTGGGTAGTCCAGAAACAAAGGTCGGCGAAGCCGGTATGGAGGATGTGCAGCAAGCGCTCCTGGCCCAGGCTCAAGCGCATCTCAGGCGCTGTGGAATCTGCTCATCGGCTGGCCTGGCGCAGCGAACGATCATCGTGCTCGATGACGGATCGGCGACACCCTCCACCATTGAGGCTGCCTTGCGAATGGTACGCGTGTATGGTCCGGCGCTGTTGGTGTATGCGGCACCGGTCACCACGACGGAAACCCTGGCACGAGCGTCGGGGCTGGCCGATGCGTGCATCTATCTGGCCGCGGCAGACTCGGTCAATGCGGTAGCCGCGCACTTTCTGGAGTACCCGGTAGTCACGGACCGAGAGGCGGTGCGTGCATTGTTCCCCAAGCCGATGCGATGGGGGGATGGTGACGGGACGTGCGCGCGCTGTCTTTCGCTCGGAACAGGAAAGCCGTGATCGCCTGAGCACCACAGAAGGCGGACACGATGCTGCCTTCCGCGATGTCAGGTGCTGGGATCGAGGAGCAACTCATGAATGACTTGGCAATGGTCTTCGGCATCGATACGGCTGCTGAATCCCAGATGCTTGGCCAGCTCCCGCATATGTGTGTTCTGTGCGTCGTCAATCGAGTACATCTGTTTGATGCCTCGCGACCTGGCGATGGCAATCAGGTGGTTCATCAGGATCACTCCCAGTCCACGTCCCTGCCATTCGTCGGCGACTGTCACCGCGCACTCGCAAGCATCCCCGGAGGCAGTGGTGCTGTAACGGCTTACGCCGATCAATTGCTTACCCGACCCGGCGGAAACGACCGCAGCAAAGGCGACCTGGTGGGTATGGTCCAGTACCGTCAACTGCGTCAGCAATTGTTCGCTGGGCGAACGAATCTGGCCCAGGAACCTGAAACGGCGGGCCTGTGGCGACAAGCCCTCAATGAACGCGCGCTCGATATCCCTGTCTGCCGCGGTGATGGGTCGAATCAATACCCTCGTACGGTCGCGCAGCACCTCGATCCAGCGTGGAAAGAGCTCGGGGGACAGGGTAGATGGGAGGTCTGGAGTGTTCATGGCGGCCACGGCTAACGGGGACGCATGCATGCTAGGGTGCTGCGGGAGCCAGCAAATTGACGCAGATCAACGTACACGGTGTTGCGTGCAACCTCAGCGCGCCGTGTAGCCGCCATCGATCACCAGGGACGAGCCCGTGACGAATCGGGATTCCTCCGATGCAAGGTACACCACCCCCCAGGCAATATCGTCCGGCGTACCGACATGGCCCAACGGGTGCATTTGATCCAGCGCGTGTCTACCGGCGACCAGATCAGCGGTACCGCTGTCTCGCAAGTGCTGCTCGACAAGCGGCGTCCAGATGAAGCCAGGGTGCACCGAATTGACTCGAATCCCGTCGCTCGCATAGATCAATGCGTCGGTCTTGGTCATCAGCGTGACCGCGCCCTTGGATGCGTGGTAAGCGGGAAGGTCCGCTGCGCCCACCAAGCCATAGATGGAAGAAAGATTGATGATGCTCCCGGCGCGGTTCCTGCGCATGTGGGGCAGGGCATGCTTGGTGCAGAAAAAGACGCCTTTGACATTCACTGCCTGGACCTGGTCCCAATCGGCCTCGCTGAGCTCGTGGGTCGGACGGTTGGCGCCTGCGATTCCGGCATTGTTGACCATGACATCCAGACGCCCAAGCCGATCCACGACGGCGTCGATGGCATCGTGCACACTGGCTTCCTCCCGAACATCGACGTGCCAGTAGATCGCGGCAGAGCCAGCGCCAGCCAGCTCGTTTGCCAATGCGTTGCCTTCCCCGTCATGTATGTCGAACAGGGCTACCGCGGCGCCTTCTTCGGCCATGCGAACTGCGCATGCGCGGCCAATGCCAACCGAAGCCCCCGTGATTATGCAGACCTTTCCTCTTAATCGATTCATCTAAAGCGTCCTCTTCAGGCCGGAGGTGCGCACAGCACCGCCCATACCAATCTTCATTTGGCGGCGTACCGGAAGAGGGCGTGTTGACCTGCATCAAGAGATGCGGTTCTTTACAGATCTTTACAAAACAGTTCTCCACCGCCATTCGCCAGGCACCCGCCCGTGCCTAGATTGAGTATGGGTCAGGTGGAGGATCGGATATGTGGGACACTCCCAGTCACGTCACGTTCGAAACCGCGGGTGTGGAACCCTTGCTCGGCCTTCAAGGCGGCGGCGCCGCCGGTGTTGGCGGGAGCTGGGAGCACCTGCTGCAGGGCATGCCCCTGGTTCGACGCCGCGTTCGCAGGAAGCAGCACGTCATCCGCGCAGGCCAGCCATTTCGTGGATTGTTCCTGGTACGGTCGGGCATCTTCAAAAGTGCTCTCATCAGTGAAGATGGCCGAGAACGTGTGACGGCGTTCCCGATGCGCGGCGAACTGCTCGGTCAGGAAGCACTGGATCTGGCTGCGTATCCATGTGACGTGATCGCGCTGGATGACGGCGAGGTGTGGGAGCTGCAGCCCTTCCTTCTGCGTCAGTGCCTTCCTGGATTCGAGGCGCGCTTGACCGGGATACTCGCCTCGGAGATAAGACGGGATTGGCGATGGATGCTGGCACTCGGCAGCCTGAATGCCGAGCAGCGGTTGACATCGTTCCTGCTTGATTATTCCACGCGCCTGGCCGAGCGCGGTTTCAGCGCGACACAGATGCTGCTCTGTATGACGCGTGCCGACATCGGCAGTTTTCTTGCCATGCAGATCGAGACAGTCGTCCGCGCGTTGCACAGGTTGCAGGATCAAGGCCTGATCGAGGTCAGTCGTTCCCATATACGCTTCGTCGATCTGCCGCGCCTGCGTGCGCAGTCAACAACGCTGAACTGACCTCTTGTGGCGCCCGTGTCGGGTACGAAAACCACTGTCAAGCGATCAGTTGCTGGACCGCGACCAACAGATCCTCGCGCCGATACGGTTTGCGTAGCAACGTGCCGCAGTGCCCGAGGTCGGAAGTGACGTCGGGCGCGTCATCGTGGCCAGTTGTCAGGAGCGCCGCCAGGCCGGGCAGCTGCTCGCGCAAGGTGGATGCCAGCGCATGGCCGTTCATCGCGCCTCCAAGCATGACGTCGCTGAAAACCAAGGCCGTCTCCGGATGCATCTTTGCGATCGCAAGCGCCTCGACCCCGTCGCATGCTTCCAAAGTGACATAGCCCGCCGCCTGGAGAAACGATACGGCAACCCGTCGCACGCCCGGATCGTCTTCCACCACCAGAATGGTCTGCCGCGCGCCCTCCACACGATGTCGCGGGGGCAGCACGCGCTCTGGCAGGGACGTGGCGACCGGGAGGTACATGCTTACCGTTGTGCCTCGGCCGTGGACGGTGTCAATGTGCAGCATGCCTCGGCTCTGCCTCGTGAAGCCATACACCATGCTCAGGCCAAGCCCGCTCCCTTGACCCATCGACTTGGTGGTGAAGAAGGGTTCGACTGCGCGTCGAGCGGTACTGGCGGACATGCCCATGCCGCGGTCCGCGATCCGGATGACAATGTAGTGCCCGGCCTGCAGCTCCTCCATCTCCTGCGGTCTGACCCATTGCTCGCCAACGGAGAGCAGGATTTCGCCGTTTCCCGGAAGGGCATCGCGTGCATTCAACACCACGTTGACCAACGCTGTCTCAAGCTGGCAGGGATCCACATGCGCTGGTGGGAGGCCACGGTGGCATTCGATCGTCAAGGAGAATGACTCGCCCAGGATTCGTTGAAGCATGGTGCCCAGATCGTGAACCAACTGGTGAAGCTTTACCGATTGGGGAGCCAGGGGTTGGCGTCTTGCAAAGGCAAGCAGCTTGGAGGTGAGAGATGCTCCGCGCGCCACTGAGTGGAGGGCGCCTGCGATAAGATCGCGCGCGCTTTGGTGAGCGGCGTACTCGTCATCAAGAAGCTGCAGGCTGCCGGAGATGATGGTCAACAAGTTGTTGAAATCGTGCGCGATACCGCCGGTCAACTGGCCTAGCGCATCCAGGCGTTGCGCGTGGGCGAGTTGCTCCGCCGTTCTGCGGCGCTGCATTATCGCCGCAACCAGGACTGCGACGCCCTGTATCAGATGAAGGATGTCGTGCTGGATCGGTCGCGTGTCTGTGGAAAGTACCATCAGAGCCCCTGTCGGCTGGTCGCGGTCACGGAGCAGCGTTGCTGCACCACACGCAAACCCCTCACCAGCTTCGCCCAGCAGTTCCAATTGCCGATCATCCAGGATGGTGGCGCGGTCCACTGGAAGCGATGCTTCAAGCAGGGCCCAGCGCGAGGACAGTATGTGCCGAAGGGCTTCGCCGTTGATCTGTCCGGCAACGCGCACATCCATGGCTTGACCATCCGACTCAGGAAAGGCCAACGCGACTGCGTCGGCCTGGAGCTCATCGATAAGCATGCCAGGCAATGAGCGAACAAGCTGTTGCTCGCTGCCCGCGTCCAGGGCCATCTGTCCCAACCGTGCAATGAAGGCATCATAGCTGGCCCGCACGAGGGCTTGCCGAACGCGCTGACTCTCCGAGATGTCGCGCACCGACGCCAGGTAGTGTCGTCCGTGTGCGGTGTCGATCGGACTCAACGCAATTTCCACCGGAAACTGCTGACCGTCCACCTTCTGGCCGACCAGCACCTGATCGGATTGGCCCATCGGTCGGACGCGCGGAGACGACATGTAACCGAGGCGATGCTGGAGATGCCGCTCTCTCGCGCCGGCCGGCATCAGTGCTTCCACGGCTAGGCCAACGAGCCCGTCATCGCCATAACCAAAAAGACGCTCTGCGTTGCCGTTGGCACGGATGATGCGCCCCTCTGCATCCACCAGCAACAGCGCATCAGGGACGATATCAAACAACTGTGGGAGCATCAGTGCGGTCACGGCGACACGCTGGCAGCCAACCGATAGCCGACGCCTCGGGTCGCCTGGATCAGCTGAGGCTGCGACGGATCGCGTTCGAGCTTGCGCCTCAGTCGGCCTATGTGGACGTCGATAGCACGGTCGAACGGGCCCGCATCGCGTCCGTGTAGCGAATTCATCAGCTGATCCCTGCTCTGTACCTTGCCGGCGCCTTGAACCAGCGCGTAAAGCAGGTCGAACTCGGCCGAGGTCAAGCGGATCGCGTTGCCCTCACGGTCAAGTACTACCCGCTCCGACGCGTTGAGGAGTATCCCATCGAAGCGGAAAACATGTCTGGCTGATGGCGACGGATGCTGTGCACGCCGCAATACCGAATGTATGCGGGCCAGCAGTTCGCGGTAATCAAACGGTTTGGCAACATAGTCATCGGCACCGAGCTCAAGGCCCACGACTCTATCCACCGAGTCACCTCGGCCGGTCACGATGATGACCGGAATCTGACAGGACTGACCTCGCAACATCGTCAGCCCATCTCCATCTGGTAGGCCGAGGTCCAGCAGGATCAGGTCAACCCCCCCTTGGGACAGGCATTGTTCCGCCGCCGCAACGCCTGCGGCAATGTGGCACTCGACGCCGTGATTCTGCAGGAAGCGGGCCGTGAGGCCGGCGATGGCCTCGTCGTCTTCGACCAGAAGGATGCGCGGTCGGGCGATCAGGGGTCGTTCGAGCACTGCCATCGACGCGCCCTTACGGCATAGTTTGGATGATCATACCCTTAGCTGCAGCCTGCACGCTGCCAGCCCTTGATTCATCTTTGCGAAGGCTCAATTGCGGCTTCCGGAGGGTCATGATCATGGCGCGGTCAGCGCCCCAAACCACGCTCCTATGGCGTAGGTGGCCGCCATTGCGATGGCGCCCCAGACGACAACCCGTAGCGCGCCACGCAGTTGGGACGCTCCACCGAGCCTGGCCGCAACAGCCCCGAGCGCGGCCAGGACGCATAGCGTGGTTGCGACGACAACTCCCGCCAGGTTGCTATGCGCCAGGGTTGCAACCAAAAGAACCGGGGGCAGGGCACCGACGACAAATGACATTGCAGAGGCACCTGCTGCCTGGAGTGGCCTTGCCTTCAATACATCGTGAATGCCCAATTCGTCCCTCAGATGTGCTGACAGCGCGTCATGCGCGGTCAGCTCGCGGGCAACCTCCTCGGCAAGCCGTCGCGTCAACCCTCTCTTTTCGTAGATGGTTGTCAACTCAAGTAACTCTGCGTCCGGCTGGTTCAGCAGCTCCCCGCGCTCCTTCTCTTCGTCTGCGTTCTCGGCGTCTGCCTGCGAGCTGACTGAAACGTACTCGCCCGCCGCCATCGAGAGTGCACCGGCGATCAGTCCTGAGAGGCCAGCGACGAGAATCGTTTGAGTTACCGCGCCAGCACCGACCATGGCGACGACCAGGCTGCTGGTCGATATAAGTCCATCATTTGCACCCAATACTCCGGCACGCAACCAGCCGCCGCGTTGACTGCGATGGAATTCTCCGTGGCTCATGACATGTCCTTGGAGTGTGTCGAGCTTTTGAAGGTACTCCCAGCCCGGTGAAGGCACTAGGCATCTATTCGGGCGGTCCCCCAACATTGGGTTGCGCGGATCAATAATGGTCAGCTTGCCAGTTGTCAGGTTAGATTTCATAGACCTTGTTCAGCAGAACATCTCAAGAATTTTCGTGTTCTTGGATGGACGACCGCCTGTGCTATTGCCGGGGTGAGAATTCACTATGCTCTTTGAACCCGCGCCACCTAGGAGGCTACGCGTTGGTATGCAGTTTCACAGTCACCTTCAACCCGTTGAGGCATTGCGACGTTCCAAGGCTGATCTTCCCGCCGTGCACGTCCAATGTCTCCTGGACGATAGACAGGCCTAATCCGCTGCCCTCCGCGCCACTTCCGATCACACGGTAGAAACGGTCGAAGACGCGGTCCTGCAGGTCCTTGGGAATGCCGGGTCCTGAGTCTTCCACCGTAAGAACGCATTGCTCGCCCGTCTGTTCGGTAGACACCACCACGACCCCATGCTCGGGGGTATACCGTATGGCATTCTCGACGAGGTTGCGAACCAGCAAGCCCAACGAGAACTCGTCGCCGAAGACGTCCGCTTTGTCGAGAACGAGGTTCATAATCTGACTCTTGGAAGCCGCCAAGGCCTTGAGCTCTTCAACCTCGTTGCTCACCAGGGCGTCCAAGCTTAGCTTGGCAAACGCATCCTTTCCGATGCTGCGCTCGGTTCGGCTCAGCGACAGCAGCTGTGATACCAAGCGCTCAACCCGTTCCACCCCTCGGGCAAGCAACCGCTGTGACTCTTGGCGTTCTTGATCAAGCGTGGCGAGCCGCGCGTTGTCTGCATGAACCTTCACTGCGCTGATCGGCGTGCGCAGCTCGTGCGCAGCATCTGCGATGAAGCGTCTTTCACGTACCAGGGCCAGATCCAGCCGCTGCAGCAGCTCGTTTACCGCGCGAACCAGGCCGTGGACCTCCTCTGGGAGCTTGGTGTCATCCAAGGGTGTCATTCGGTCGAGGTCACGCTCACCGATGTCGGTGGAGACTTTCCGCAAGGAGCGCGTCGCCCAGGCGACCGTCAGCCAGATGACCAAGGCCATCACCGGAAGCGCAAGCAACAGTGGCAGCAGCGTACCGATGGCAATGTCCTCGGCCAGTTCCTGGCGGATATCCGAGCGCTCGGCGGACTGAAACCATCGACCCTGTGGCGAGCGCAGCGTAAAGGTTCGCCACTGCGCCCCTTCTATGTCGACATCCGCGTAGCCCGGCGACAAGCTCGCCATTGGCGCAGTGGGCGCGCTGTCTGATCGGAGCAGAAGGCGACCGTCAGGCGCCCATATCTGAAAGGCCAGCTTGTTCTCGTAGGCATGTCCGTCTTTGAAGGCCAATGCCTCGCCCACGCCCTCAGCGCGACCGTGCCAACCGCGCAGGACGATCGGGTCGCCGGGAAACGCGCTCAGATCGCTGAGCGGCTCGTCCACCAGGCTCAACAGCACCCGTGAGGACTGCACCAGCCGGGCGTCGAACATTTCCCCGGCCTCCTGCAGCCCGGCTCGGTAGCTCAGACCGGCCGCCAGGAGCATGAGCAGGGAGAGCACCCCCAGCAACACGACCAGCAGGCGGCGACGGATGGACGTCATGCAGCCGCATCCGAGGGGTCGCCCAAGGCGTAGCCGATCCCCCGCACAGTGCGGATGATGCCGGGATCCAGCTTCCTGCGCAGTTGGTGGACATGCACATCGACGGCATTGCTTGCCACGTCCTCATCCCAGCCATACAGGTGCTGCTGGATGGTCTCGCGCCCAAGCGGCCTGCCTTGTTGTTCCATGAGCAGTCTCAGCAGGGCGAACTCCCTGCGGGTCAAGTCGAGGGTGTGCCCTTTCCAGATGGCGGTCAGACGGGCCGGGTCCAGGCTCAGCGCACCCGCTTCCAACGTCGGTTTTGCACGGCCTACGCTGCGGCGGAGCAGGGCGCGGACGCGGGCAAGCAGCTCGGGCGTGTCAAACGGCTTGCCCAGATAGTCGTCGGCGCCCACGTCCAGCCCAAGGGTACGGTCGGATGCCCGCTCGCGGGCGCTGAGTACCAGGATGGGCACGTTTCCGCCCGCCGCGCGCACCTTGCGAATGACGTCGATCCCGTCCATTCGCGGCAGACCCAGGTCCAGCACGACCAAGTCGATGTCGCCGTCGCCGATGGCGGTCAGCGCGGAGGCACCGTCCTGCACCCAGTCCACGGCGTATGCCGCTCGACGTAGGGCGGTCCGGATACCTTCCCCGAGTGATGCATCGTCTTCGGCGAGCAGGATGCGCATGCAGGCAGTCTCGTTGTCCCGGGCTTACTTGGCAAGGTGGCCCCGGACCTCGTTGAGTTTGGCGGTCGCTTCGGCGCGCCGGCCGGCATCGGCGACTTCCCGGCCGGGGCGGGCAGGTGCAGCAATCGCCTTCTCCAGCGCTGCCCGGGCGCCTTGCCAGTTCTTCTGGTCGCGCAGGAAATCCCCGTAGAAGTAGTTGGCATCGATACCCTTCGGGTCCACGGCCAAGCCCTTCTTCAGCATGGCCGCTGCGGTGTCGTCATTGCCGAATCCCAATGGCCACCCCGGCACCTGGTAGTAAAGGGCTCCCAGGCTGGTGTAGGCCGCACCCTGCAGTGCGTTGGGATCTATCTTCAGGGCGGCCTCGAAGTCCGCACGTGCCTGTTTCACCAGGCTGAGTGCCCCCATGCCACCTTTCTCGCCGGCGAGGCTGGAGAGGACGATACCCTCCCAGATCAGTGCACCGGCATCATCCGGCTCGGTCTGGCGGGTCTTCGCTGCCTGGCTGGCCAAGGCCTCGAACGCGGTCTGTCGCTGCGGCTTACTGGTCTGGTAGTTGATCTGGGCCCAGCGGTCGCGCAACTGGGCGACCGTCATGGGCGTTCCCGGTTCGGCGGCACAGGCAATGCCGACCAACATGACCAACGCGCTGATGAGCAGGATGAACATGGTTTTACCGTGACGTTGCTTCATGGGAGGAGTCCTCGTGGATGGGCTGCGCTTGAGCGGCGTGGCGCCTGATGATAGGAAGCTCGGCACGCAGGCTGCGGTCGACCAGCGCGGGGAACATGCCGTTGATGCGCGCGAACAGCTTTTCCGGCCAGCCGAGCTGGCGGCGCCGGTCGCCTTGGACGATAGCGTGGACAAGCGCAGCGGCGACGGTCTCCGGCGCATCGCTGCCGACCTTGAGCTCGGCATTGAGCGCATCGACGGCAGGCGTATTGAAGGCGGTGCGCGTGGCGCGCGGGGAGAGATACTGGAAGCTCAGGCCGGTGCCGTCGTGTTCCCTTGACAGCGCTTCCATGAGCCCCCGCAGGCCGAACTTGCTGGCGCTGTAGGTGGCGAAGCCGGCGAAGCCAATGCTGCCGAAGGTGGAGCCGATGGCAACAACGCTGGCCTGTTCGTGGCGGCGCAAGACCGGCAACAGGGCGTGGATCAGCAGCGCCGAGCCGACCAGGTTGGTCTGCAGCAGTTTTTCCAGCTCATCGGGGTGCTGGTCTTCAAACAGACCGAACGCGCTCTTGGCGTGGCCCAGCACCAGCATCGAGAGGAGACATTTGCCTGTCCGATCGCAGCGATCAGGTGGGAGCGGCCTAGTGGCGCGGACAGGTCGGCGACCACGGTGTGCACGCGCCCGGCCGGTAGCGCGGCGGCAAGTGTGGTGAGCCGGCTGCGGTTGCGCCCGACGGCCATGATCGAGGCGCCGGCCTGGACCAACGCGTGGCACAGCGCCACGCCGATGCCGCCACTGGCGCCGGTGACGATGACGGTCCTCCCGGCGAGATTCATCACGCGGCCTCCGCCCAGCGCACGCCGTCCTGACGCAGCGTGCGGAAGATGTCGCCATACAGCACGTAGAAGCGCCGGGCGGCGTGGATGACGGCCTGCTGATCCGCCGGATCATCCAAGCGCTCCATCAGCCCTTCGAAGAAACCGACATGCTCGATGTCCAGGTCGCCGTGGGACAGCAGGTAGCTGAACGCGTTTCGCGGCAGGTCGAGCGAGGTCTGGATCGTGTTGGCCGCACGGGTCGCCAGCGCCACGCTGGTTCCCTCCAAGACCAGTACCATGCCGAAGAAGCCGACCGGGTTGCCGCGGTGGATGGTGTCGTAGGCGTAGCTCACCATCAGCTCGGTGGCCAGTGAGGGCAGGCTGGCAGCGGCTTCGGCGCGGTCGGCACCGCAGGCCGCCAAGTCGTCCAGCACCCACTCCTGGTGGCCCATTTCTTCCTCGATGTATTCGCCGATGGCGGTGCGCAGCCATTCAAGCCGGGCCGGCAGACGCGCGCCGCAGGCCATCAACAGCGGAACGGTGTGCCTGACATGGTGGTAAGCCTGCCCGAGGAAGGCGACGTAGTCTTCGCGGGCGATCTGGCCCCCCAGCGCGGACTGGATGATCGGCACGGAGACCAGGCTGGCTCGCTCCTGCTGGGTCTGGGCGAGCAGTTCGGAATGGAAACTCATGCGGATACTCCCGTGGAAGGAACGGAGGCGGGACGGCGATAGCTCGCATCGACCTCGGCCTGGAAATGGGACAGGATGGCGTCGCGACGCGGGCGCCCATTGGCGGTGAGCAGCCCGGTACCTGCAGAGAATGGCGCCGGTGCGCGCACGATGCGCGAGACACGGGCGTAGTCGGGCAGGCCGGCGTTGACCTCGGCGACGGCGCGGGCGAGGGCGGCATCGTCCAGGTCGGCGCGACGCGGAACCAGCACGGCGACGTTGTCGGCCTGTGCTTCGCCCCATACCACCGCCTGGGCCAGGTCTGGATGGGAGAGAAGCTCGCTTTCCACCCATTCGGGTGAGACATTCCGACCGAACGCGGTGATGAAGACATTCTTGCGGCGGCCGGTGACGTGGACGAATCCGTCAGCGTCGACGTGGCCCAGGTCGCCAGTGCGGATGGGACCGTCGGGAAGCGGTTCGGCACCGAGGTAGCCCAGTGCGCGTGCCCCATCGACCTGGATTTCATTGTCGACAATGGCGATACGAGCGTGTGGAAGCGCTTTGCCGACGCTGCCATCCCGGCTCGCACCGGGTTGATTGAGGCACACCACCGAGGCACATTCGGTCAGCCCATAGCCTTCGAAGACCGGCAGCCCCAGGGCGCGCGCCCGTGCAAGCAGCCCCGGCCCTACGCGCCCACCGCCGACGGCGATATAGCGCAACGAGGCGGGCAGGGGAGCACCGCTTTCGGCGGCCATCACCACCGCCAGTAACAGCTGAGGCACCAGGATGACGCTCTCCGGCTGATAGCGGTGCAGGCACCGCAACAGCGTCGGCACGTCCAGGCCCGAGGCGCCGGTGTAGCCGATCTCCGCCAGCGACGGGAGCGCGATCTGCGCGTCCGAGAGCAGCGTTGCATACAGCCCGGCGACGTTCTCCAGGAGCGTGGAGAGCGGCATCAGGCACAGGTGGCGGCGCGGCGCAATCGCAGACGATCCTTCCACAAGTGAACTGGCGACCGTAAGCAGCGTGTCGGCCGACAGGCACACGCCCTTGGGGCGGCCGGTCGTGCCGGAGGTGTAGGTCACGCATGCGGTGCCAGTGGGGAGGTCGACCGACGTCGCCGGACAGGTCCGCCACTGGGCGAGCGTCCCGCCGTCCAACGTCCCCAGTGTGCCCATGCTGCCAGTTGGCGCAGGCGCGCCCCGGGCGGTGACCACGCATTGGGCACCGCTGGACGCCAGGGCATGAGCGATCTGTTCGGCAGAGAAGAATGTGGGCAACGGCACATGCACGCCGCCGAGCTCGCGCACGGCAAGATCCAAGACCAGCCAGTGAATACCGTTGTCCAGCTGGCTTGCGACGCGGTCGATGCCTTGCAGGTCCAGCCGACTAGCCAATCGCAATGCGCGTTGCCGGATCTGCTCATCGCCAATTTCCGCGCTGGAAGTGAGCACGCGTGCCTTGCGCCCGCCGAGACCGGCGATCAGGGGAGAGGTCAGCGCGTTCATTGCGCCCCCACCATGGCTTGCAGAGACGAATCAGGATCCGTTTTGGAGCGCGCATCGTGTTTTCGTGCTTGGTGCAAGAACGCACGTCCGGCGGCGACATTCCCACAGACCACCTTCGGCCGGGCTTGGTAGTAGCTGCCCCACTGGGAGGCATCGCCGGTGAGTCGCTCTGGGCTTGCTTCGCCAAGTTCCACCGTCACCAGATGCAGTCGGTCGAGGGCGTTCCGCAGCTGTTGGGTGGCAGCGAACAGCACCCAGCGCACGCGTGCGGCATGCAGCATCTCGGTCAACCGGACAATCAGCTCACGGGCGATGCCAGGCGTGGTGGCGGCAAAGTTGCCGATCTCGGCGATACGGTCGCGGCCCACATTGGCGATCTCCCGATGCGAGAGGATGGCCTGCACGGGTTCATCGAGATATTGCTCGACAAACAATGGGCCTTCGCTGCCCGCGCGCATGCCGACCGCCGCCACCAAGTGCCCATGGCCATCCCGGAACGCAAGCAGATGGGGCAGAAACGCGTGCAGGGTGGCACCGTAGCGTTCGCGATATACGTGGGCGATGAACCGCTCCACCTCGCTGCGGCTTGAGTCTTGAGGGCCCACGACCTGCGACAGCGGCAGGATCGACGGGAACGTGACAGCGAGAGAGGTGGGGATCCAGGACATGGCGAGCATGCTGGCCGGCCCGGATTAAGGACGAATTAGCCGTTAGTTAAGCAGTCATTATCTTTTGGGAAGACTTTCGTTGCGGTCGCCCAGCCATCTTTCATAGCCCCCAGGCGCTCAGGAGCAAGTGCGTATCCTCGATGGGCATTTGATCAATCGCCGGCAGTGCGGAGGATCAGGGGTGTTTATCGTGGTAGGGCAGATGTCCGCTCTTGGCCTTGGATTCAACCGGTCGACGCAACACACTGAAGACTGCTTACCGGCAGCAGGAGTGTTGCAGATGGAGCGCAGGCCAAGGATCTACTACAGCGACGCCCAGAAGGCTCTGATGTGGGAGCGATGGC
>NZ_JASCOP010000049.1:0-28257 GCF_029959395.1 Stenotrophomonas sp. PS02300 | reverse complement strand
GAGCCACGCCCTGCGTGGCTTCGCGGTCCCGAACGAAGAGCAGCCACGCAGGGCGTGGCTCTACGATAGACGGACATCCCGCTGGATGTCCGTCAAGTTCGTAACGTTACTTCGGCATCAGGACACTATCAACGACATGGATCACGCCGTTGGACTGCTTCACGTCCGCAATCGAAACGCCCGCTTTCCCGCCCTTAGCATCCACCACCCACAGCTTGCCCTCATGCAGCTTGATGGTCAGCGGCTCGCCTTGGACGGTCTTCAGGGTGGTCGTGCCGTTGTGCATCTTTGCGTCGGCAAGCAGCTGGGTCGAGGTGTAGGTGCCCGGTACCACGTGGTAGGTCAGCAGCTTGGTCAGGTCTGCCTTGTGCTCGGGCTTGAGCAGGGTGTCCACGGTGCCGGCCGGCAGCTTCTCGAAGGCGGCGTTGGTGGGCGCAAAGACGGTGAAGGGCCCCTTGCCGTTGAGCGTATCGACCAGGCCGGCAGCCTTTACGGCCGCGACCAGCGTCGTGTGGTCCTTGGAGTTGACGGCGTTCTCGACAATGGTCTTGTTCGGATACATGGCCGCTCCGCCGACCATGACCGTGTCGGCGGCGTAGCTGAACGAAGCGCTGGTAAACAGCACGGTAAAACCGGCAATGGCGGTGATGCGTTGGGCAATGGCGCGCATGGTGTGTCTCCGGGATTCTTCGGTCCTCGGATTGAGGACATGGAAGGTACGTCGCCGCTCGCAGAATGGATGCAGCGCCGTGCAGGAGGGGCACCAGACCCCCGTTTTGCACTACATTGGTGCAATGACCGCCGCTCCACCGTCTCCGTCCCTTGAAGTCCTTGGCACCCCGGTCGCCTGGGCCGATGCCGAAGGCCGCGTCGCGGGCTGCAACCCAGCCTTTGCGCGCTGGCTGGGGGTGAGCGTGCGGCGCCTGCTGGGCCAGCCGCTCGCCTCGCTGGAGGTGCAGGGCGAGGCGCTGGCCCACTTCCTGGCGCGCGGCGAACGCGACACCCTGCGGCTGCATCGTCTGGCCCTGGCCCTGCCCGGGGAGGCGCCGCGCTTCGCCGAGGGCTGGCTGAGCCGGCATGAGGAAGACGGCTGGCTGCTGGAAGCGCACCCCGTGGACGAGTTCCCCGGACTGGACCCGACCCAGGCCCTGCCCAGCGCGTTGAGTGCCGCCCTCAAAGGCCTGGCCCACGAGCTGCGTAACCCGCTGGCCGGCCTGAAGGGCGCGGCCCAGCTGCTGGCCCGGCGCAGTGCGCAGCGCGACCCGGAAGAGCGCGAGCTGATCGAGCTGATCGGCTCGGAGATCGAACGCCTTAACGGGCTGCTGGAACAGCTGCTGTCGCCAGCCCCGGCGGCGCCACACGCCCCCCTCAACATCCACGCCTCGCTGGAGCGCGTGCTGCGCCTGGCCGAAAGCGAAGGCGGCTGGGCGGTGCGGCTGCAGCGCGATTACGACCCCAGCATTCCCGAATTCGACGGCGACGCCGACCGCCTCACCCAGGCGGTGTGGAACCTGGTGCGCAATGCGATCCAGGCCGGGGCCGGTACCGTCACCCTGCGCACCCGGGTGGAACATGGCGTGCGCATCGGCGACCAGCTGCAGCCGATGGCGCTGCGCCTGGAGATCGCCGATGACGGCCGTGGCGTGCCCGAGACGCTGGCCGAACACCTGTTCCTGCCGTTGGTCAGTGGCCGCGCCGAAGGCACCGGGCTGGGCCTGGCACTGGCCCAGCAGGTGGCGCGCGAACACCGCGGCACGCTGACCTACCGCTCGCGCCCGGGCCATACCGTATTCACCGTGCAGCTGCCGATCGGGCAGGGCACCCCCGCTGCCGAGGAGACCGCGCATGGCGGATGACAGCCAGGCCACCGCCCAGCGTGTCTGGGTAGTGGATGACGACCGCGCCGTGCGTTTCGTGCTGTGCACCGCGCTGCGCGATGCCGGCTATGCGGTGGAAGGTTTCGATGGCGCGGCGGCGGCGTTGGACATGCTGGCCAGCCAGCCCCCGCCGGACCTGCTGTTCACCGACGTGCGCATGCCGGGCGACGATGGGCTGGTGCTGCTGGACAAACTAAAGGCCGCGCACCCGCAGCTGCCGGTGATCGTGATGTCGGCCTATACCGATGTGGCCAGCACCGCCGGTGCGTTCCGTGGCGGCGCGCAGGAATTCCTGTCCAAGCCGTTCGATCTGGACGATGCCGTGGCGCTGGCCCAGCGCGTGCTGCCGGAGCCGGACACCACCCTCGTCGAGCCCAGCCCCTCGTCGCTGGAGCCCGCGCCCGACCAGCGCCCGCAGCTGGTGGGCGACACCCCGGCCATGCGTGCGTTGTTCCGCGCCATCGGCCGCCTCGCGCAGGCGCCGCTGTCGGTGCTGATCAACGGCGAAACCGGCACCGGCAAGGAACTGGTGGCGCACGCGCTGCACCACGAATCGCCGCGCGTGCAGGGGCCGTTCGTGGCGCTCAACACCGCCGCCATTCCGTCCGAACTGCTGGAAAGCGAGCTGTTCGGCCATGAGGCCGGCGCATTCACCGGCGCGCAGCGTCGCCACGTGGGCCGCTTCGAGCAGGCCAACGGCGGCACGCTGTTCCTGGATGAAATCGGCGACATGCCGCTGCCGTTGCAGACCCGCCTGCTGCGCGTGCTGGCCGAAGGCGAATTCTTCCGGGTGGGTGGGCGCGAACTGATCCGGGTGGATGTACGCGTGATCGCCGCTACCCACCAGGACCTGGAAACACTGGTGGCGCAGGGCCGCTTCCGTGCCGACCTGCTGCACCGGCTGGACGTGGTGCGGCTGCGCCTGCCGCCGCTGCGCGAGCGCCGCGACGACGTCGCGCAGCTGGCCGATACCTTCCTGGCCGCCGCCGCGCGCAAGCTGGATACGCCGCCCAAGCGGCTCACCGCCGCCGCGCTGCAGGCGCTGCGCGAGCACGACTGGCCCGGCAACGTGCGCGAGCTGGAAAACGTGTGCTGGCGCATGGCCGCGCTGGCCGCCTCGGACACCATCGGCGTGGCCGACGTGGACAGCGCGCTGCATCGCGGCGCCGGTCCGCGCACCCGCGTGCATGGCGATCCCAGCCAGTGGGAATCCATGCTGTCGGCGTGGGCGCGCCAGCGCCTGGCCGAAGGCGCCGAAGGCCTGCATGCGCAGGTGCGCGACCGGGTGGACCAGGCGCTGCTGGAAGCGGCGCTGCAGATCACCCACGGCCGCCGTGCCGAAGCCGCCGCGCGCTTGGGCATGGGCCGCAACACCCTGACCCGCAAGCTCGGCGCGGGGCGCCGGCGCGGCGGATGAATCCCTGTTCATGGCATGTAAGCACCGCGTCGCGGTGCCTTTCATGGTCCGTGGACGACCCTGACGTTAGTTTGCAGACAAGGAGTTTCCGATGCGCCGTTCCCAACTCGCCCTGCTGATGCCGACACTGCTGGTGCTGGCCGCCTGCGGTACCGCGCCCGAGCAGCGCAGCGCGCCGGTGCCGGCCGTACCGGTGGTGAGCACCGCCAAGCTGGCCGAAGCCAACCTGGCGCCGGCCTCGGCCAGCATTGTCAGCGGGCGTCTGGCGCTGGTGCCCGATGCGCAGGGCGTGCATATCACCGGCACCATCGGCGGACTGCAGCCGATGCAGACGGCCGCGTTCCACGTGCATGAGCGCGGCGACTGCAGTGCCGTTGACGCTAGCAGTGCAGGTCCGCATTTCAATCCGGCCAACCAGCCGCATGGCCGCAACAGCGCTGGTGCGCATCACGCCGGCGACATGGACAACCTGCGCGCGGACGCGCAGGGCCGGGTCGCCGTAGATGTGCGCCTGCCAGCGGTTACCCTCGGCGGCGGTGCAGCCACCGATATCGTCGGCCGCGCGCTGGTGGTGCATGCCAACGCCGACGATTACCGCAGCCAGCCGGCCGGCAACGCCGGCGCCCGTATCGCCTGTGGCGTCATCAAGGTCACGCGCTGAACGCGCTGGCCGCCGACGTCGCTTTTCCACTCGTTACCCGCAAGGAGATCCACATGCGTCTGATCCATACCTCGCTGTTTGCCGCCATCGCCGCCATCGGCCTGACCGCCTGCAACAAGCCGGCCGACGCGCCGGCCGATGCCGCCACCGCCACCCCGCCGATCGCTGAAACCGCGCGCACCACCGAAGCGCCGCCGGCCATGACCAGCGAAGCCCACGCCAACCACACCGCCGTGGCCGACCTTGCGCCGACCCAGGGCAATGACGTCAAGGGCAACGTGACCTTCAGCGTCGTCGACGGCAAGGTCCACGTGAAGGGCCAGGTCAGCGGCCTGAAGCCGAACAGCGAACACGGCTTCCACATCCATGAGAAGGGCGACTGCAGCGCGCCGAACGGCGACAGCGCCGGCGGCCACTTCAACCCGGCCAAGGAAGACCACGGCAACGTGGCCACCACCCCGCACCACGGCGGCGACATTCCGAACATCAAGGCCGATGCGGAAGGCAACGCCGTGGTGGATGCCGACGTGTCGACCAACGTCAACATCGGCGAAGGCAATGATTTCGACATCATCGGCCGCGGCCTGATCGTGCATGCCGACCCGGATGACTACAAGACCCAGCCGACCGGCAACGCCGGTGCACGCCTGGCCTGCGCGGTCATCAAAGCCGCACCGTAACCGGTAGCGCCGGCCGTTGGCCGGCCCCGTGAAATGAAAAACGCCGGCAATGCCGGCGTTTTTCTTAGCGGGTCAACACTTCCCGCGCATCCTGGCCGGCTTCGCAATGCACGAACAGCACCGGCAGCCCATGCGCTTCCAGCACGGCGGCCATCTGCCGCTGGCGCATCAGGTACTGCTCGTAGATGCCCTGCAGGCGGTCGCAGTTGCCGGTGTCGTGGTTGTAGTAGTTGCACCAGCCGGCCGGATCGAACAGCGCCATACGCACTTCGCCGTCAGCGTATCGAAGCAGCGGTTCCGGCGCGGCATCCAGCCACTGCTCGGACTGCGGCGCCATCAGCGCCGTTTCAATCAGCGGCCACAACGCGGCCAGGCCCTGGTTGTCGTACTGCATCGACATCATCGCGGCCAGGTCGTTCACCGTGAAATACCGGGCGTGCTCGATCTGCGCACCGAAGGCGTTCTGCGCCTGCAGGGCGGTATCGGCCTGGGCCATGCCCTGGGCCAGCAGCACTTCTTCCAGTGCTTCGGCCACCGCAGCGGTCTGCGCCACGTCGGTGCCGGTCAACAGGAACGGCACCACGCGCAGGCCTCCGCCGGTGAGGCTGGCATCGGCCTGGAACGGCAGCGGCACTTCGCCGTCGGCACCGGCGCCGAACGCCAGCAGGCGCGGGCCTTCGTTGCGGCCGGGCGCGCGCATCTGCAGTTCCTCCAGGCGGCGGTGGATCGGCCAGCCGGGGCGCAGGACTTCGGCGGGGTCGAAATGGGCGCCGGCGAACACGAAATCGAGTCCGCTCACGCCGGGCACCAGCTTGGCCAGGTCGCGGCCAACGCGGTCGGCCAGTTCGCCCGCCTGCGCGGATGTCAGGGCCGCGTGGCGGGGGGCGTCTCCTCCGGCCAGTTCCAATGCCAGTACGCCAAGGGCATTCATGCCGGGGTCGGGTTTGCTCATGGGTTCACAGTTGGCCCATCACAGGGCGGCAGCTACACTTGGCCCCATTATGCCTGCTCCTTCGTGCAGGCCATGTTGCAGACACCCCTCCCATGCCAGGTATCTCCATGCCCAACGCTCGTCCCGTCGCCATTCTCGGTGGCGTCCGCATTCCGTTCTGCCGCCAGAACACCGCCTATTCGGACGTTGGCAACCTGGGCATGTCGGTACGTACGCTTGGCGCGCTGGTGGAACGGTTCGGCCTGCACGGGCAGCAGCTGGGCGAAGTGGCGATGGGTGCGGTGATCAAGCATTCCAGCGACTGGAACCTGGGCCGCGAAGCCACGCTGTCTTCGGGCCTGTCCCCGCTCACCCCGGGCATCACCATGCAGCGCGCCTGCGGCACCTCGCTGGACACCATCATCGCGGTGGCCAACAAGATCGCGCTGGGCCAGATCGAATCGGGCATCGGCGGCGGTTCGGACACCACTTCCGACGTGCCGATCGTGTATGGCAAGAAGCTGCGCGCGCGCCTGCTGGCCGCCAACCGGGCCAAGAGCACCGGCGACAAGATCAAGGCGATCGTGCGCGGCTTCAAGCTGGGCGAACTGAAGCCGGAATTCCCGGGCGTGGCCGAGCCGCGCACCGGCAAGAGCATGGGCGACCACTGCGAAGACATGGCCAAGGAGTGGAACATCTCCCGCGACTCGCAGGACGAGTGGGCGGTGTCCTCGCACAAGAAGCTGGCCGCCGCCTACGAGCGCGGTTTCTTCAACGACCTGATCGCCCCGTTCCGCGGCGTGGAGCGCGACAACATCCTGCGTCCGGATACCTCGCTGGAAAAGCTGGCCACGCTCAAGCCGGCATTCGACAAGGTGTCCGGCCGTGGCACGCTGACCGCCGCCAACTCCACCCCGCTCACGGATGGCGCCTCGGCGGTGCTGCTGGCCAGCGAGGAATGGGCGCGCGCGCACGGCCACGAGCCGCTGGCCTACCTGCGCGATTCGCAGGTGGCGGCCGTGGATTTCGTGCACGGCGAAGGCCTGCTGATGGCGCCGACCATCGCGGTGCCGGAAATGCTCAAGCGCAATGGTTTGACCCTGCAGGATTTCGACATCTACGAAATCCATGAAGCCTTCGCCGCCCAGGTGCTGTGCACGCTGCGCGCGTGGGAAAGCGAAGACTACTGCCGCAACCGCCTGGGCCTGGATGCGCCGCTGGGCAGGATCGACCCGGCCAAGATCAACCCGCTGGGCTCGTCGCTGGCCACCGGCCATCCGTTCGCCGCCACCGGTGCGCGCGTGATCGCGACGGCGGCCAAGCAGCTGGCCGAACGCGGCGGTGGCCGCGCGCTGGTGTCGATCTGCACCGCCGGCGGCATGGGCGTGGTGGCGATCGTCGAACGCTGAGCCGTTCGCATCGTGCAAAAAAAAAGGCCGCCCGGTTGGGCGGCCTTTTTGTTGGGAACGGCGTCAGCGGATCGGGTTGCCGTATTCATCGCGCTCATCGCGATTGAAGTCGCGCACCGGCAGCGGTTCGCTCATGAGTGACTGTTCTTCGACCGTGGCGCGTTCGGGGACTACGGCCGCCAGCGGGGCTACCGGGCGGGCGAGCACCACGCTGTCTTCGCCGCGCTGCTGGCGCAGGGCGTTGGTGTAGCACTGGGCGGCAAGCGCGGGCTCGCCGCGTGCGGTGAATACCTCGCCCAGCGCTTCCCAGGCCGTCGGGCCGGCACCGGCGGCGATGGCGCGGTGCAGGTAATCCTCGGCCTGTACATGCTCGCCCTGGCGCGCGGCGATGCGGCCCAGCGCCAGCAGCAGGGCCGGGCTGGACGGCTGCTGGCCCAGCCAGCGCTGCAGGTTGGCCTGGCGGGTGGCCAGCTTTTCCACCGGCATCTGGCCGTACAGCGTCACCAGCGATTCGTCCCAGCGGGTATCCAGCGCCTGTTCCAGGTTGAGCAGGGCCGGTTCATCCCAATCCAGCGCCACGGCGCGCAGCGCGTAGGCCGACACCACATCGGGGTCGCTGCGCAGGGCCTTCGGGGTGGCTTCCCACTGCGCGGCCAGCGCATTCACATCGCCTGCTTCCAGCAGCGACTGCGCGGCCAGGCGCACTTCCAGTTCGGCCACGGCCTCATCGGGCAGCACCTTTTGCTTGCGCAGCGCGCCCAGCTGGCCGTAGGCCTCGTGCGCGCGGTCGGCACGTGCCAGTGCTTCAGTGCGCAGCCACAGGCCGCGCGGCGGCAGCGGCTGGATGCCCGGGGCATCGAGCGCGTTGATCGCATCCACCGGGCGCTCCTGCTGCAGCAGGCGTTCGGCCTGCATCAGCGCGTAGGCGGTGGCATCGGAGGTGGACAGGCGCTGCAAGTACTGGTCCACCGCGGCCTGGTCCCCGCGCGCTTCGGCGCTGCGGATGGCGGTCACGTAGGCCACCGCGCTCACTTCCTCGTCTTCGGCGGCGGTGCCCAGCAGCTTTTCAGCGCGCTGCCAGTGGCCGTACTCGTGCGCCTGCAGGCCTTCGATCAGGCGGGCGCGGCCCTGCTTGCGGCGGTAGCGGCCCCAGGCGCGGAACGGCGACGCCACCAGGCTCCACAGCAGCCACAGCACCAACAGGCCCACCAGCACCATCAGTGCCACCTGCGGCACGGTAGAGCGGTAATCGTTGCCGCCGGCGCGGTAGATCACCTCGCCGTACTGGCGCAGCGATTCGGTGCCCAGCCATTGCGCGGCCACCACGCCCAGCACCACGGCCAGCAACAGCACCACCACGGATTGAATCGGCTTCATGTATCAACTCCCATCGCGCATGGCGCGCAGTTGCTGCAGGGTGCTGCCCAGTTCGGGCAGCGGCGGGCGTAGCACTTGGGTGCGCAACTGCTGCAGTTCACCACGACGCTCGCGCAGGCCGGGTGAATCCGGCCACAGCCGCGGCATCCACAGCGCCACCCGATCCAGTGCCTGTTGGAAACCGGCCTGGTCGCCGCGTTCAACCGCCGCACGGGCCAGGGTCAGTTCCAGCTGCAGCGAATCCCACGCGGCGGTGCGCTCGGCGCGGGTAAGCGGGCCCTGCACGGCGGTGGGGGTGATGGTCACGAACGGGGCCAGCATCTGGTGCCACCACGGCGGCGCGGCGGTGCCTGCTGCCGGGGCGATCTGTTCGGGCAACGCCAGCAGCGACTGCGAGAAGTTGCCAAGGCGCTGGTTGATGCCGGCGCGCACGCCCGGGCCGAGTGCATCGACCGCATTGCGTTCCTGCATCAGCGCCTGGCGCAGGTTGAGGAATTCGGTGCCCTGGACCTCTTCCAGCGCAATGGCCGCCAGCGCGTACAGGCGCTTGGCGCCCTCCACGTCATCGGCGAAGGCCAGCCGCTGGCCGGCCTGGCTGAGCAGCAGTTCGGCCTCTTCCAGCTGCAGCGCCTGGGCGTTGTGGCGGGTGCTGTCGGCCAGCCGCGCCAGGTTCTCTTCCAGCAGTGCGTTGCGCTGGCTCAGGCCCAGCATTTCATCGCGCAGCACCCGGTTGGTGGCGGCCGCATCCTGCACCCGCTGCGAGGTGGAGCGCTGGTCGCGGCGCAGCGCTTCCACGCTGCCGGCCAGGCCCTGCACCAGCACCGCGGCATCGGCCTCGCGCTGCGCGACACGCGCCTGCTGCGCCTGCCACTGGGTCCAGCCCCAGGCCGCGCCACCGGCCACCACCGCAAGCGCGGCAAGCGGCAGGATCCAGCGCAGCGGTCGGTGGGGCGGGGGCGGAACCATGTCGTTCATGCAGGCATCCTTGTCGATCGCGCCGGTGCATTCACGAGCTGGCGATCGATGAGGTGCACAGCATCGCTCGCCGCCCGCAGGGCCTGCAAGGCCGCAAGCGACCCCTGTTCAGGAACTTGCGGAGGTGGTGATCGCCGCGTGTGCGGCCTGCGCCAGCTGCTGTGGCATCGGGCCGGCGGCGAGGCTGACCCGCGCGAATCCGGCGTCCGTTGCCAGCGCCAGCAGCCGCTCGCTGGCGGCCACCACGTGCGCCTGGCGCAGGCGCGCCAGCAGGTCTGCAGGCAGCTGTTCGTTGAGCAGCGCCAGGGCCTCGGCACTGCTCACCGCCAGCACCCACGGCCCGGGCTGGTGGCGCAGCCGCTGCAGTTGCCGGGGCGGCAGGCGCAGCGTCCTGCGCTGATAGACATCCACCCGCTGCAGCGTGGCGCCGCGTTCCTGCAGCGTGGTGGCAATGATGCCCCGCCCGCCGGGGGCGGTGACCAGCGCCGCGTGCAGCCCCTGCAGCTGGGCCAGCGCCGGCAGGTCGAGCAGGCCCTCGCTGTCCATTCGCGTGGGCGCCAGCACGTCGGCTGCGCCATGCCCGCGCAGCGCAGCGGCGGTACCGGCGCCCACCGCCAGCCAGGTGCCGGCATGCGGGGCATCCAGCGGCTGCAGCCGCGCGGCGGCATGCACGGCGGCCGGGCTGCTGAATACCACGCGGTCGGCGCCCAGCGCATGGGCCAGGGCCGCGCGGGTGGCCGCATCGTGGCGCGCCACCAGGGCCCAGGGCGACAAGCCGATCACCTGCGCGCCCATCGGCTCGGCCGCGCGCCGCAGCGGTGCGTGCTGGCCGCGCGGGCGCAGCGACAGCAGGGTCCAATCCGGCACATGTGCGTGGCTGTTCATTGCGGGCATTATGCGAGGCCTTCGTTGCAACGTCGCCGTACTGATGTCTGAACATGATTCCCTTGCCGCGCACCTGGCCGCGCTGCAGCAGGTGCTGGAGCGCATGCCGCCGGTAGCGGCCATGCAGATCCGCGTGGATGCCTATGCCGATGGCGTGCTGGGCCTGCGCGCCCCGCTGGCCGCCAACGTCAATGACAAGGGCAATGCCTTCGGCGGCAGCCTGTCCTCGGCGCTGACCCTGTCCGGCTGGGCGCTGGTCACCCTGCGCCTGCGCCTGGCGGGCTTCGATGCCGATGTCTACGTGGCCGACAGCCACGTGCGCTACCTGGCCCCGGTCTATGAGGACCTGCTGGCCCAGGCGCACGCGGCCGACGATGCCGACTGGGACACCTTCCTGGCCACCTTCGCCCAGCGCGGCAAGGCCCGCATCGAGGTGGTGGCCCGCCAGCCCGGCGAGGCCGGCAAGCCGGCAGCTGAACTGACCGGACGTTTCGTTGCCTTCGCAAGGCGGTAGGATGGGCGCCTTGCCGATTGGGGAATTCGCATGCGTCGCCTTATTCAGATCCTGCTGCTGGCCTTGCTGGCCCTGACCTCCGTGTCGGCGTTCGCCGGCGAACAGAAGACCACCAAGAAGCAGCGCAAGCAGCTGGAAGAAACCCAGGTCAAGTACGACTCGACCATGCGCTGGGGCACCGTGGACGACATGCTGCCCTACCTGGATCCGGCCTACGCCAAGGAGCACCCGCTGACCGACCTGGAAGTTCGCCGGTTCGAACAGGTGAAGATCTCCAGCTACCGCGCCGGCGACAACGTGCCGCTGCCCGATGGCCGGATCGGCCGCAATGCCGAGGTCCGGGTGATCAACGTCAACACCCAGTCCGAGCGCACCGTGCGGGTCAAGGAAATCTGGCGCTGGGACGCCGAGGGCAAGCGCTGGCTGCAGGCCAGTGGGCTGCCGGACCTGTGGCAGGAATCCTGAGCTGGCGCAGGGCTGGACGCCGGTTCGCCCGCATGTGCGACAATCGGCGCCCGCTAATCGACCCGTGATCTAAGTGAATTACGAAGAGTTACTGGCCTTTGCCGGCCGAAACCCGATGTTGTCGATGGCCTTCGTGGGCCTGACCGTCGCCATCCTCGTCACCGAGGTACGCCGCCTGCTGCGCGGCTACAAGTCGATCAAGCCGGCCGAGCTGACCCAGCTGATCAATGCTGGCGGCGCGGTCGTGGTCGACCTGTCCGCGGGCACCGATTTCGAGAAGGGCCATATTGCCGGCAGCCGCAACGTGCAGCCCGCCCAGTTCGGGCCGGAGCACAAGCTGGTGGCCAACGCCAAGCAGAGCCCGGTGGTGCTGGTGTGCCGTACCGGCACCGCCTCTGAAACCGCCGCCAAGGCCTTGAAGAAGGCCGGTTTCGAGCAGGTGCACGTGCTCGACGGCGGCCTGCCGGCCTGGCAGCAGGCCGAGTTGCCGCTGGTCAAGGGCCGCAACTGATTTTGCCCGGATTGCGCGGCATGCCTTGTGCGCGCCGCCACGCGCCCCCATCGCAGGGCATGTAACAATCCGTTTTTACTGCATTCATTCTGGAGCAACAGGAAATGTCCGAAGAGAACACCAACGGCGCCATCGCGCCGGCCGACGCCGCCACCGGCCCCGCGTTCACCGTCGAGAAGATCTACGTCAAGGACGTTTCCTTCGAATCGCCCAACGCCCCGGCCGTGTTCAACGAAGCCGTGCAGCCGGAGCTGCAGCTCAACCTGAACCAGCGCGTGCAGCGCCTGGGTGAGAGCGCCTTCGAAGTGGTGCTGGCCGTGACCCTGACCTGCAAGGCCGGCGACAAGACCGCCTACGTGGCCGAAGTGCAGCAGGCCGGCGTGTTCGGCCTGGTCGGCCTGGACCCGCAGTCGATCGACGTGCTGCTGGGCACCCAGTGCCCGAACATCCTGTTCCCGTATGTGCGTTCGCTGGTGAGCGACCTGATCCAGGCCGGCGGCTTCCCGCCGTTCTTCCTGCAGCCGATCAACTTCGAAGGCCTGTACGCCGAAACCCTGCGCCAGCGCCAGGAACAGGGCGAAACCTCGCTCGCCGATTCCGAGCCGGCCGGCAACGCCTGATCGGCGCTGCAGCATGAGCAACAACGCAGACAAGATCGCCGTTCTCGGCGCCGGCTCCTGGGGCACCGCCCTGGCCAGCCTGCTTGCACGGCACGGTTGCCAGACCGTGCTGTGGGGCCGCGATGCGGCGATGGTGGACGCCATCGACCAGCGCCACGAGAACACCCGCTACCTGCCGGGTATTCCGTTGCCGGAATCGCTGCGCGCCACCACGGACCTGGCTGCGGCCGTCAAGGACGCCACATGGATCCTGGTGGTGGTGCCGTCGCACGCGTTCGGTGAAACCGTGCGCGCGCTCGCGCCGCTGCGCCCGGCGGGTGCCGGCGTGGCCTGGGCAACCAAGGGTTTCGAACCCGGTTCCGGGCGTTTCCTGCACGAAGTGGCGCGCGAGGTCCTCGGACCGGATGTGCCGCTGGCGGTGGTGACCGGCCCGTCGTTCGCCAAGGAAGTCACGCTGGGCCTGCCCACCGCGATTACCGTGCACGGCGACGATGCCGGGTTCGCCCAGCAGGTGGCCGAAGCCATGCATGGCCCGGCGTTCCGCGCCTATACCGGCGATGACATGGTGGGTGCCGAACTCGGTGGCGCCATGAAGAACGTGCTGGCCGTCGCCACCGGCGTGGCCGATGGCATGCAGCTGGGCCTCAACGCCCGTGCCGGCCTGATCACCCGCGGCCTCAACGAGATGCTGCGCCTGGCCGCTGCGATCGGCGCCAAGCCGGAAACCCTGATGGGCCTGGCTGGCCTGGGTGACCTGGTGCTGACCTGCACCGGCGATCTCTCGCGTAACCGTCGCCTCGGGTTGGCGCTGGGACGTGGCCAGAGCCTGCAGGACGCCGTGCGCGAAATCGGCCAGGTGGTGGAATCGGTGCAGACCGCCGACGAAGTCATGCGCCAGGCACGCCGCCACGGCATCGACCTGCCGATCTCGGATCGGGTCCGTGCCGTGCTGCACGGCGAACAGACCCCGGAAGAGGGCCTGCGCGCGCTGCTGGCCCGCGAGCAGAAACCGGAATACCCGGACACGCTGTTCAAATGATCAGGAAAAACCCCGGCACTGCCGGGGTTTTTTTTGCCCTGAAACGCAAAAACCCAGCGTGCGCTGGGTTCCTGCGTGGCACCCCGACGAGGTGGGGCCAGATAAGTGAAGCCCGGCCTACTAAGCCGGGCTTCATGGCGTGAGGGAGAGAGAGATCACGCCATCCAACAACGTACCGTGCAGCTATCGCCTTACCAGGTGAAGCGCGGGCCGACGAACCATTCGCGGTCGCCACCCTTGGCCAGCTTCACTTCGCCGCTCACGCCCCAGTTCTGGGTGAACTTGGCCTGCGCGCCCACGCGGCCGTAGAACTCGCCGTCCGGGTTGATGCCGTGCTTCTTGCTGAAATCTTCGTAGCCGGCCAGCGCGTAACCTTCGATCATCGGGGTGAACGCGGTGCGCACGCCGACTTCGGTGGAGTAGCCGTTGAAGTCCAGGCCGTGCTTCGGATCGAACTTCTGGTACGCGACGCGCGCCACCAGGTCGGTGGTCGGCGCGATGGTGTAGTTGTAGCCGACGCCTGCGCGCCACTGGTCAACATCAGCGTTGCCGCGGTTGAGTTCCTGCGAGGTGTAATCGCCAAAGATGTGGAAGTTCGGCGCCACGGCAACCGAGCCCTTCACAGCCCAGCCGTCGGCATAGCCGCCCTGGGCATCGGTGTTCACATAGCCGCCTTCCGCGTAGTTGTACGACAGGCCATCAGCAGCCGAAGCGGCGAACGGCAGGGCAGCAATCAGGCCCAAGGCAAGCAGGGAGGTCTTCATCATCGGGAACACACCTTTTTATTATTTGGTTTCGCCGACCGTCCCCTCTTCGGGGAGGGGAGAGAGAAGGACGGTCGACAGGTGTGAATTATCCGTTAGCCGCTCTAATCAACCCTGAATATTGAACTGACCGGTACATGAATGAAGCGCGCGTTCAGGGAACTACCGCTTCGGCCACCTAGACGAGCAACCATAGGTTTGCATTTTTGCTGGACCTATGGTTGCCCGATGGCTGAAAACCTATGGTTGCATTGGCTCGGGGGAAGGGCTGGCGTCCGCCGCTCATTTGCCCTCGTGGCGAGACGGGGGACCATTCCTGATGCCGGTCCGAACTTCTAGATTCTTAACAAATGGGAGCCCCCCACAGGTGGCCTGTGAGATATCGGGGCTATGGAGTCGGACGAAGCATTAGGCTCAGGTAGTTGCCCAAGGGGCAGTAGCAGCCGACATCTCTAGAGTAACGTCCGCTAGGGATCGGACACTGTCGTCCCGCTGATGGCTGCTTCCGGCCATCAGCAGACCGTTGCTCCTTCGCGAATCCAAAAACAAGCACACGCTACGAGGGATCCGCCCAGGTCTCACTCCCGATACTATCCCTTGACCAAACGCAAGTTGGCCCTCCTCGCAGCGGGCTCAGCCATTCTCGGCGCTCCACCCTTCAGTGCGTTGAGCATCAGCCCAAACGTAAGCTCGTTAATCTCGTCAGAAAAGATCGCTAGCTGTTGGGCAACATCCGCTTTCGACAAGCCTTCTTCGCGAAGTGCTCCGAATACCTTTTCAAGCACTAATGATTTCTCGTGCGGCACACCTTCAGGCTCCGACTTGCGGTAGCCCGCTTGCGCCAGCTGGATGCAAAGCGTGCGGTAGGTCCAGTCAGTTGTCAGGCCAAGGGCATGCATCCGGTAGTTCAGCGCTGCCAAGGAGACTGCCCAATGCTTCTTGTGCCGGATGAGACTCGATAGCGTAGGGGCACGCGGCGCCATGGCAAGCACGCTCGCCCGCGGCATGAGAAAAGCGGACGCAAACGCATTTGCCTCGCGCTCTAGGTCGGGACCATGGGGTTGGGCATGTTGGTGCAGCACCAGGTGGCCCAGCTCATGCGCGGCATCAAACCGGCAGTGTTCGGCCGACTTGAACGTATTGAGGAAGACGTAGGGCCGACCGCCACTCCACATCGAAAAGGCATCCACTTCCTTGGCATCGATTGCCAGGGAATAGACCCGGATGCCCTTGGATTCCAGCAGGGCAATCATGTTCTTGACCGGCAACTCGCCGATGCCCCAGTGAGCGCGCAACATTTCTGCCGCCGTCTCCGGGGTCTGGGAAGAAGACGATGTCGGATAGGCTTCTGGCTCTTGAGCGTGTTTGTGCACGCTAACGGGACGACTGTCCCCTCCCTCGCGCCCCAAATCCGGAACGTCAGGGTCTGGCAGGGCGAACCGCGCCTCAATCCATTCGTTCAACAGCAAGGCAACAGCGCCCGCACCAAGCGCGGTGTCGCGCTGGCTGGCTGTCATCTTCGAAAGCGAACGGAAACTCGCCACATCGGGGTGAGGAACTTCCGGGTCCACACCAAAGAAAAAGGCTTCGGGGAACCGAAGCGCTTCCGAAAGCTTTCTAAGCGTATTGGCCTCTGGCTCTTGGGAGCCCGTCTCGTAGTTGGAGACGGATTTCTCTGTTACCCCAATTTTTTCGGCCAACTCACGCTTTTTCATTCCTCGCCGTTTGCGGGCGAGGGTAAGCCGTAAAGCATTGAACATAGCAACCTCGTCACGCTTTCCGGCGGATCTCAATGTCGATGTCAGGACCACCCGGCTCGAGGATTTCCGTCAGGTCATCGTCAAACGGAATGCTACCGAGCACGATGCGTTCCGACCACGAAGTGATCTTGCCGTCATTACCGATTTCAGCCGGCAGTGAAAGTTCAAAGCGGATCTCACCCTTGGACGTATCCGTGTGGTGCATCAAGATCCACGTCTGGTTGCCCTCGGCGTCGTCCTTGATCTCTTGCATGAACTCTTCGAAGAGCACCATCTGACGATTCGCCTCGATGGCCTCAACGGTGTTGCGACCCTTCTTCGAACGGTTCGACGGATGGGCATACGGGTTGCCCGTCCCCTGGTCTCCCGAGGCCACGGCGATAGCCAGGTCCAACGACTCGTTCACGGTCACCGGGAAGCTGCCGACATCCTGCCGGATCCAGTCCAGCGGCCTCAGCTGGTCCCTCAGGGCGGCAACGACCTCGCCCCACATGACCAAGCCCGGGAAGTTACGGGGGTGGTTAGGGGTCAATCGGGTGCGCTGCAAGTGTCCCTGATAGATGGCTTCGCGGAGCGCCACCTCGGTGACCCCCAACTGTTCCAGGCGACTGGCGATTTCTTCGGGAGCGTCGTAAAGGATGTTTGGGAGCATCGGGGTCTGCCTCAGGGGGACTTCCGATAATCCTCCCTCATTTGAGGAGGAAAAACAAGAAGTTTGTACAGTGCGCGGACCAGCACCCTGCCATGCTCCCATCGAACCCATCCTCCACACCAAGTAGGCCCAATTCAGGCGCGAGTGGCATAGCGAGAAGCGCCATAAATCTATGATACTCACCGTTTTCCGGCTTGAGCCTATCTAATCCATGAACGTGGAGCCTGACACAGCGCTGCAACTTCTCAGGGCGTTCTCCCGAATCGAGTTTGCCCTCAAGCAAATCCCAGAGTTCGTCAATGGCGCCGTCGGGGAAAAGCCGGACACGCAGTGGTCAGCGTTCTACGTCCATGTGCGCCGGCACATCCAGAATCAACTATCACAGGAAAACAAGGATCTTCTTTTGGGCGGCGGCCCCAATGACCCGCCCCCGATGAAAATGCAGATCAGCGCACAGCGCCGTATCGAGTTCGTGGATGCCCCGTTGGGTGACGGGCCTGAGGGCGATCGTTTAATGGATGCTGCTCGCCGGGTGCGCAACAACCTCGTGCATGGCGGCAAGGAGCATGATCGGCAACAGCGATACGCAGGCCATGACGATAAGCTGGCACGCGCCGCCATTGATGTCATGTTTTTGGCCATGGCATCGCATCCCGAAGTGTCCCAGCTCGCCTTTTACGACTGATGGCGGCGCTCGACCTTTCCCAGCCTGCTACGTGGCCCGGCGAGCTGCGCGAGGTCCTCAATGAGTTGCGCCCGGTGTTCCGCTCGTGGGAGTTGGACCTAGCCGACCGCGCCGCGCCCGCGTTCGATGCAGCTATCCGCACGCTTGGCGAAGCTCTCATGCCACATGCCATGCGTGGTTACCACTTCACCCGCTTGACCGAAGAAGAAGCGGGGCACATTCGTGAAAACGGGCTGGAGGTGCTCAGCCCCGGGCTGCTGGAAAGACGCATTGCGGCCCAAGTCACGCGAGGCGAGCTTGCCGAAGATCATGCGCAACGTTTGCTTGCGAACAACCAAGTGCGCGATCGCAACAGGTCCGGCAAGGCGTGGTTCTGCTTTTACCCAGCGCACGAAGCGCGAGAGTATGGCGTTCGCTCCCTGCTCGGGCACTGGGGCGGTGAAGCACTCTACAACTTCAACGCCGAAGACCCGAAGCTTGGCCGTGTTCTTAAATCCTTGGGAAGCCCTGCACTGGTTGAAGCGGTAGTGCCTGTGGCGTTCCTTTCCACGACGAATGGCTTGGCAAAAGCCGTAGCACGACTTGACCTCATTCACCAAGGCGTCAGGTCAAGTGAGTATCCGGACAAGTTTGAGGACTACTCCACACAAGCCTTGGAAGCCTCCATGGTGCGTCGCGTTGTGCTCCATCCTGGCAGCGAGTTCCTTGAGCTCACCCAGTGCCAACAATGGTATGAGCCGTTGACCTAGGACCAGGCGGGTCATCAGACCCGCCCCCTGACCGCAATCGAAGTCGTGCCAGTGCCGGCAACGATAAGGTGATCGAGTACCTGGCAGTCGATACGGAGGCGGTTCTTGACTGCGGCCCGACCGCGTTCCCGGACCGTCTCGGGGTCATTGCCAATGACGCGCCGCTGGAGCGCGTCTTCTCTTTCGATCCGGTACGGTTTGTCAGATGGCCCCTGCCGGGTGCGCAAGATACTTACCCGGGCCCAAGACTTTTGACCCAGCCTACCCTCGATAGATCTTCCTAATCCCCTAACCCGCCGGCGTCCGCTTCCGGCCAAAACCGGACACCTTGGCCGACCACGCCTGAAGCAACGTTGATCGGAGCGGGCTTGAGCGAGGCGTCCCTCGACAGCCAAGCCTTAATTGGAGCGGGCTCCAGCCCCGCAACTCAGGGTCTCGACAACCCAACTTGGATACGACTATTCTTCCTTCCATGTCCGCCTTCTCGGCCCGCCACCGTCGACTCATCCGGTTCAGCATTTTCGTGCTGATGCTGTTGAGCGTTGTTGTTCGGCCGATTGTGATCCAGCAGGGCGAGCTCCACACTGCTGAGCACGACATCGCTGCAACAGCGGAGCACGGACACTCACACGCCCCGGGAAATGGCGACAACGTAGATCCGAAGCATGCATCAGGCGTCCACAGCGTCCTTCACCAGGCCGACGTGAGCTTTGCCGGCATGCTGGTTTCCTCGAATCTGAACCTGGCTACGGTTCCGCCGGCATCTTTGTTGCCCGGCCTGCACTCCGTTGATGAGCCCTCTGGTCATCGCGGCTCACCTTTTAGACCTCCGATCATCTGACGACTCCTGCCGCGCTGTAGCGGCCTGAGCGCGCTGTCCACCAAGTGGTGGCCGGCAGCGCGTCGTCATGACCATTTGTCGGAGATTTTCCGTGAAATTACGTAGTTTGTGGGCGCTGGCTATTGCCGGCGCCTGCGGTGTGGCCGTGCCTGGCCACGCCGCTGAAGTGCTGCGCCTGGAGGATGCGGTTGCCCGTGCCCTAGGCACCCATCCCAGCGTGCAGGCAGACGCTGCTCAACTAGAAGCTGTCAGAAGCCGCGCGGGCCGGGATGCATTGCCTACGCCGCTCGTGCTGGGCGGCGAGCTTGAAAACGTGGCTGGCTCAGGGGGCCTGAGCGGCCTGGACGCCGCCGAATCCACCTTCCGCATCTCTAAGGTCCTGGAACTGGGTGGGAAGCGGGCAGCACGCCAAGCGCTCGGTGGCGCGGAGGTGGACGCCGCCCGAAGCGAAGCGGACGTCACCCGTATCGCTATCGCCACCTTGGCTGCGGGGCGCTTCGTCGATGTGCTGGCCGCCCAGGAGCATGTCGAGCACGCCGAAGAGCGCATCAAGATGGCCCAAGCCATGCGCCGTGAAGTGGCCCGCTGGGTAGCGGCCGCCCGCAATCCGGACTCGGACCTGAGATCTGCCGAGATTGCTCTGCTCGATGCCGAGTTGAAGCGGGAGCAGGCGTTGCAGGCGTTGGAAGGCGCGCGGATGTCGCTGGCGGCCACGTGGGGGGCGCCGAGCCCGGACTTCAGTTCGGTTGCCGGGGATACCGGAGTCCTTCCCCCTCTGGATGATTTCGATCATCTGAGCCTACGCCTCGCCACGACACCACAGCAGCGGACCATGGAGGCCCAGGCCGGGGTTCTGGGTGCAAGAAGGGAGATCGCCCGGGCCAGCGCCAAGCCGGATGTCAGCGTTGGCCTCGGCATTCGCCGACTGGAAGCCACCAAAGACAGCGGCCTGGTGATGTCCATCTCTGTCCCGTTGGGGAGCCGGCGGCGATCGGACTTCTCCGTCGCCGAAGCGGATTACGAGCTGACCTCGCTCAAGTACAGGCGCGAGGCGCAGATGCTGGAGATGCGTCAAGAGCTGTTTGGCATCTACCAGCAGCTCAAGCAAACGCAGTCCGAAGTGGAGTCGGTGCGCCAGCGCCAGTTGCCAAAGGCCCAGCAGGCCTTTGATCAGAGCCGCAGGGGCTTTGAGGAAGGTCGCTTCTCCTTCCTGGTACTCAGCCAAGCGCAGCAGCGGCTCTTCGACCTTCGCGAACGGGAAGTCGAATCCGCCGCGCGCTATCTCCGTCTCCTGGTCGAGGCCGACCGCCTCACCGCTTCTGCCTTGGACATCCGCCCATGAACCGATACGTATTCCTGATCCTGCTTCCGTTCGCCCTGGCTGCATGTGGCGGCAACGAACCGTCGCAGGGAGACAAGCCTGAAGCCACTGCTGCGGCCGCAGGCGACTACGAACGAGGGCCGCATCGCGGGCGCATGCTTCGCGACGGCGACTTCGCCCTTGAAGTGACTGTTTACGAAACCAATACCCCGCCGCAGTTCCGACTGTATGCCTATCGCAACGACAAGCCGCTGGCACCTGGCGAAGTCAAAGCGACGATGCAACTCAAGCGACTGGACGGCGAAGTCAACAACTTCAGCTTTGTTCCAGAGAACGATTACCTGGTGGGCAACGGGGAGGTGGTTGAACCGCACTCCTTTGACGTCAAAGCCGATGCAGTGGTGGGTGGGAAGAACTACACCTGGGCCTACGCCTCGTACGAAGGTCGCACAACCATAGATCCGAAAGCCGCTGCCGACGCAGGTGTCGTGGTTGAGTCCGCCGAACCAGGGGTCATCCGGGACACTGTCTCGCTTATGGGCAACGTCGCGGTCGACACCGGTCGCTTTGCTGCGGTGAAGGGACGCTTCCCGGGCGTGGTCCGCAGTGTGGCGGTCGAGATGGGACAACGCGTCTCGGCCGGTCAGACGCTGGCCACGGTGGAGGGCAATGACAGCATGCGGACCTACTCCGTAACGTCGCCCTTCAGTGGCGTGGTGCTCGCACGCAACACGGCGGTAGGAGATGTCGCTGCCGACAACACGTTGTTCGAGATTGCTGACCTTTCTGAGGTCTGGGTGGATTTGCGTGCGCTGGGAAGCGACGCCGAGCGCCTGTCCCCGGGCCAAGCGGTGACCATCCGTTCGGCAACAGGTGGTTTGGAAACAACGGGAAAGCTGCAGGGCATCCTGCCGCTGGCCAGCGCGGGCCAGACCGTGGTGGCACGCGTGGCCCTTGCCAACAGTGAAGGCAAGTGGCGACCAGGAATGGCCGTATCCGCCGATGTCGTCATCGCGGAAACGGAGGTTCCTTTAACCGTAAAAGAATCGGGCCTTCAGCGTTTCCGGGACTTCACCGTTGTGTTCGCCCAAGTGGGCGACAGCTATGAGGTGCGGATGCTTGAACTGGGTAGGCGCGATGGCGAGCGCGTGGAGGTTCTGAAAGGGCTTAAGCCGGGAACCCGGTACGCCTCCGAACAGAGCTACCTGATTCGTGCCGACATCGAAAAGTCCGGCGCAAGCCACGACCACTAAGGACGCCCCATGCTAGAGCGAATCATTCGCGCGTCCATCGCGCACAGATGGCTTGTGCTCGTTCTGGTCCTGGCCTTCTCAGGCCTTGGGATCTGGAACTACAGCAAGCTTCCCATCGACGCCGTTCCTGACATCACCAATGTCCAGGTGCAGATCAACACCGAAGCTCCCGGCTACTCACCGCTGGAGGCCGAGCAACGGGTCACGTTCCCCGTCGAAACAGCGTTAGCCGGGTTGGCAAAGCTGGAATACACCCGTTCCATCTCACGCTACGGCCTGTCTCAGGTCACGGTGGTGTTTGAAGATGGCACGGACATCTACTTCGCCCGTCAACAGGTCGCAGAGCGGCTTCAGCAAGCGGCATCCCAATTGCCCGAGGGACTCAAGCCCAGCCTTGGACCGGTAGCGACCGGCCTGGGCGAGATCTTCATGTACACCGTGGAAGCTGAGCCGGGTGCTGAGGAGACGTGGACGCCGATGGCGCTTCGTACGCTGCAGGACTGGGTGGTCCGACCGCAGATGCGCCACTTGAAGGGCGTAACGGAGGTCAACACCGTCGGGGGCTATGTCCGCCAGTTCCACATCACGCCGGACCCGAAGAAGCTCCAAGCCTACGGACTGACGTTGCAGGACGTGCTGGAAGCCGTGGCACGCAGCAACGCCAACGTAGGCGCCGGCTACATCGAGAAGAGCGGTGAGCAGTACCTGGTCCGCGTGCCGGGCCAGGTGGCCGACATGGCGGGCTTGCGCAAGATCGTTGTGGCCAACCGTGATGGCATGCCATTGCGCGTTGGCGATCTGGCGGACGTCGTGGAAGGCACCGAGCTTCGCACGGGTGCGGCAACCAAGGATGGCAAGGAAGTGGTCCTTGGCACGGCATTCATGCTCATCGGTGAAAACAGCAGGGACGTGGCTCAGCGAACCGCCGCCAAGCTCAAGGACATCGATGCCACCCTGCCTGACGGCGTGCGGGCGCATCCCGTCTACGACAGAACCGAACTGGTGGACCGGACCATCGAGACGGTGAAGAAGAACCTTCTCGAAGGCGCCCTGCTCGTCATCGCGGTCCTCTTCCTGCTTCTGGGCAATCTTCGTGCGGCGCTGATCACTGCGGCGGTCATTCCATTGACGATGCTGCTGACGATCACAGGCATGGTCCAGAATCGTGTCTCCGCAAATCTGATGAGCCTGGGTGCACTTGATTTTGGCTTGATCGTCGATGGGGCGGTCATCATCGTGGAGAACTGCCTGCGCCGCTTTGGCGAGCGGCAACATCTTCTGGGCCGTCTGTTGACCCGCGAAGAACGATTCTCCTTGGCGGCAAGTGCCAGTGCAGAAGTGATCAAGCCAAGCCTGTTCGGCCTTTTCATCATCGCGGCGGTCTACATCCCGATCTTTGCCCTCTCCGGCGTGGAAGGGAAGATGTTCCACCCGATGGCGCTTACCGTGGTCATCGCGCTTACCGGTGCCATGGCATTGTCCCTGACATTCGTGCCGGCCGCTGTGGCTCAGTTTGTAACGGGGAAGGTTTCGGAGAAGGAAACCAAGGCCATGCGCGGGGTCACCAAGTTGTATGGCCCGATGCTTGAGCGAGCTGTCAACGCACGCAAGGTCGTGGTGGCCTCGGCCGCAGTTCTCACAGTCCTGGCGGGCCTGCTTGCAAGCCGCCTCGGCACTGAGTTCATTCCGAACCTGGATGAGGGCGATATCGCACTGCACGCGCTCCGAATTCCCGGGACCAGCCTGACCCAGGCGATCGGAATGCAACGTCAGCTCGAAGCGGCAATCAAGCAGTTCCCGGAGGTGGACGAAGTCGTCGCCAAAATCGGTACGGCCGAGGTGGCTACCGATCCCATGCCCCCCTCCGTAGCCGACACCTTCATCATGCTCAAAGATCGGGATCAATGGCCCGATCCGCGCAAGCCGAAGGCGCAGCTTGTTGCCGAGCTCGAGAAAGTGGTTCGTGCCATTCCTGGCAACAACTACGAGTTTACGCAGCCGGTGCAGATGCGGATGAACGAGCTCATTGCAGGCGTTCGGGCTGAGGTTGCCGTCAAGCTCTACGGCGACGACCTGGGGCAGCTGGCAACCATCGGCGCTCAGGTGGAGGACGTTGCCAGTGGAATCAAGGGAGCGGCCGACGTGAAACTTGAGCAGATCACCGGTCTGCCGTTGATGACGATCACGCCCGACCTGGACGCACTTGCACGATACGGTGTAGCCATCGACGACGTGCAGAAGACCATCTCGGTGGCGCTGGGAGGTGAATCGGCCGGCCAGGTGTTCGAAGGCGATCGCCGCTTCGATATCGTGGTTCGTCTGCCGGAGAACCTGCGGCAGGACATCGGAACACTGGCGTCACTACCTGTTGCCGTCGCGCCGGGGGCCAGCACGGCCCAAGAACGTAGCTTCGTGCCCTTGGGCCAGTTGGCCAAGGTGGAGATCGCGCCCGGTCCCAACCAGATCAGCCGCGAGAATGGCAAACGCAGGGTGGTAATCACCAGCAATGTGCGCGGACGCGATCTGGGGTCCTTTGTCGAAGAATTGCGCAGCAAGGTCGGACAAGAAGTCCAGCTGCCCGAGGGCTACTGGATCGAGTACGGCGGCACATTTGAGCAGTTGATCTCGGCAAGCAAGCGCCTGTCCATCGTCGTGCCGGTGGTGCTGGTGATGATCTTCGGTTTGCTGTTCATGGCCTTCGGCTCGGGCAAGGATGCCGCCATCGTCTTCAGTGGCGTGCCGCTCGCACTGACCGGGGGCGTGGTGGCGCTGTGGCTGCGCGACATTCCCTTGTCGATTTCCGCAGGCGTGGGCTTCATCGCGCTTTCGGGCGTTGCCGTGCTCAACGGCCTGGTGATGATCAGCTTCATCAAGAACCTGCGGGAAGAAGGCATGCCCCTGCATCGCGCCGTCACCGAAGGTGCTCTTACCCGCCTTCGGCCGGTCTTGATGACGGCCTTGGTGGCGAGCCTGGGCTTCCTTCCCATGGCCCTGAACGTCGGTGCTGGCGCGGAAGTTCAGCGCCCGCTCGCAACCGTGGTGATCGGCGGAATCATCTCTTCAACGCTGCTGACACTGCTCGTGCTGCCGGCGCTCTATCGACTGATCCACCGCGAAAAACCTGATCTGGAAAGTCGCTCCCCATGAATCATCCATCTCCTTTCCGCACAAGGAACTCGTCTTTGACTTCCCCCACCAAGCCCTTTGCATGGCTTTCGATGCTTGCCGCAGTCCTCCTGCCGTTTGCGGCGTTCGCGCACGGCGTCAGCGAGGGCGACCAGGCCTTCCTTGAAGAAAGCACAGGTAGGCAACTGATCGCGTTCACCTACCTCGGCGCCAAGCACATGGTGACTGGATACGACCACCTTCTGTTCCTGTTCGGGGTGATCTTCTTCCTTTACCGCATGCGGGACGTGAGCATCTACGTCACCTTGTTCGCCATTGGTCACAGCACGACGCTGCTGCTCGGCGTGCTCGGCGGCTTTCACGTCAACGCCTATCTGGTCGACGCGATCATCGGCCTGTCGGTGGTCTACAAGGCCTTGGACAACATGGGCGCGTTCAAGCGGTGGTTCGGTGTGCAACCCAACACCAAGATTGCGGTCCTTGTCTTCGGCTTCTTCCACGGCTTCGGCCTGGCCACGAAGCTCCAGGACTTCTCGCTATCGCCGGACGGGCTGGTCGCCAACATGCTTGCGTTCAACGTGGGCGTTGAGCTCGGCCAACTGCTAGCGCTTGCCGGCATCCTGATTGTGATGGGCTTCTGGCGTCGACTGCCGTCCTTCAACCGTCAGGCCTACGGCGTGAACACCATCTTGATGATGGCCGGCTTCGTGCTCATCGGCATGCAGCTCACCGGCTACTTCGTTTCCTGATTTCTGACCGAGAACCATTATGTCGATCACCACCAATCAACCGCTCCCCACCACTGGCCGCCTGCTGAAGTCGACCCTTCTTGCCGCCGCCATTGCCGGCGCGCTTCTCATCACCGCCGTCCTGCCGGCGGAGTATGGCATTGATCCCACAGGGATCGGCCGGGCGCTGGGCTTGACTGCTTTGGCGGACGGCGGAAGCACCGCCATCGACCCGGCCACGCCGACGTCCTCGACAGCATCGGGCGCAGAGGCCACCTTGGCGGAGAAGGCCGCGGCCGCGTTCGGGGCGAACAAAGGGCAAGCGCTTGATCCAGACGCGGTATCGCTCACCAACGGTGAGCTTCGCCAGGACGCGATGACGATCACGCTGGAGCCGGGCAAGGGAAAAGAGGTCAAGTCCCACATGGTTGCTGGCGCCGGAATGCTGTTCCGCTGGAAGGCAACCGGGGACGTGGCAGTCGATATGCACGGCGAGCGCCCCGACGTGAAGGGCGCATGGACCAGCTACGCCGTCGAAGGTGCGCAGCGGGAGGCACGCGGCACCTTCGTCGCGCCATTTGAGGGAACTCATGGGTGGTACTGGCAGAACCGAAGCGACAAGCCGGTGACCGTGAGCATCGAACTTACTGGCTACCAAGCCGACATCTATCAGCCGTAACACCCCGGCACTTTGCCGACCCAAACCGAGGAGAAACAACATGAAAGCTCATACCGCAGTAGTCGCCGGCCTGCTTCTCAGCATGTCCTTTTTCACCACGGCGTCCGCCCATGATCCGGCCCTTCATGCGAATCCAGCCCCCACGGCTGCCCCCAAGGCCAAGCCGACGACCTGCGAACAGCTTGCGGACCGTTCGAAGCTCAAGGTGGACCTAAATGATGCCCAGACCAAAGCGCTGAAGGAACGTTGCGAAGCGCAGGCAGCGTCGAAGAAGAAGTAAATCCAATCGCGTTTAGCGAACGACCCCGCCATGCCGGCGGGGTCGTCACCCCGACCCGAACAATGGTGGGCGTACACTCCGCCGGTCTGCCGCCTCTGTCCTGAAACCGGACAGAGGGGGCACACGGGTTGATTCCGTCAGAACGTTGATACCAGGACAATCCCATGCTCGAAGTACTGAGTCACCCGACGTTTCGCCGCCTGTTTGGTGCGCAGATAGTCGCCCTGGTCGGAACCGGCTTGGCAACTGTCGCCCTTGCCCTCCTGGCCTACGACCTGGCGGGCGCCCAGGCGGGGGCGGTGCTGGGCACCGCACTGGCCATCAAGATGGTCGTGTACGTGACCTTGGCACCCGTTTCAGGAGCGTTGGTCCCAGCACGACTGCGCAAGCGGGTGCTGATCGCACTCGACCTGGTTCGCGCAGCTGTGGCGGTCTGTCTGCCCTTCGTCACCGAGATCTGGCAGGTGTATGTCCTTATCGCTGTGCTGCAGTCTGCGTCGGCATGCTTCACGCCGCTGTTTCAATCCACCATTCCCGAAATTCTTAAAGAAGAGCGCGATTACACCCGCGCGCTCTCACTTTCCCGATTGGCATATGACCTTGAGAGCCTGCTGAGCCCGGCGCTTGCTGCCGCGCTGCTGACGATCATCAGCTTCCACGGGCTGTTCGCTGGTACGTCGGTAGGTTTCATCCTCTCGGCGGTGCTCGTCGCTTCCACCACGTTCCCCGCCCTCGCTGCAGTCACCTCCAAGGATGGTCCCTATGCGCGAGCCATCCGTGGAATGCGAATCTACCTTCGCACCCCGCGATTGCAGGGCCTGCTTGCATTGAACCTCTGTGCCGCAGCCGGCGGCGCGATGGTGTTCGTCAATACTGTGGTCATGGTCCGCACCGTTCTGGGCGGGGCTGAGGAACAGGTTGCGTGGGCGCTGGCGGCCTTCGGCGGCGGCTCCATGCTGGTAGCGCTTCTTCTTCCGAGAGTTCTGGACCGCATTTCGGACCGAACAGTGATGCTGACTGCAGGACTGTTCATGTCAGCTGTCCTGGTCACCTTCCTCGGCATTTGGTTTGCCCTGAAGGGAAATCTTGGATGGGCGGCGGTCATTCCGACGTGGACGCTGTTGGGCATGGCGTATGCCGGTCTGGTTACGCCCGGTGGACGGCTGCTGCGACGTTCGGCTGAGTCCGCCGATCTGCCATTCCTCTTCGCCGCCCAATTTTCCCTATCGCACGTTTGCTGGCTGATTGCATATCCGCTGGCCGGCTGGGTTGGTGCCCGCTACGGCCTGCATGTTGCCTTGGCCGCCTTGGGGATTCTGGCTGCACTCGGTCTGGTCGCCGCGTGGCGCAGATGGCCGGCGCACGATCCTGAGGAGATAGCGCATCAGCACGAACATCTTGCTGAGGACGACCCGCACCTCTTGGCACACCGCGACGCGGATGGCACGCACCGCCACCGGTTTGTCATCGATCAACTTCACACGCGCTGGCCAGGCTGACCAAGGCACCAGGCGGGCGGCGAGCACGGAGCCGCCTACTTGCGAGTTTGATCGCAGACGTACATGTCCATGTCGACGTCATATCGACACGCGCGCCCACATTCGTAAGAGCCTACATCCTCCGACCCAGGCACTGGAGGCTTGTCTCTGAGGGCAGCTACTGCAGCTGCCTGGCAACGTTCGAAGGTGTCGTAGTCGCCATAAACGGCGTGTCGGACTTCCTGAGTAGATGCGTCCGGCGGATAGACAAAAGCAGTCCAGCGCCCTTGGGATCCGCTGCAGGACACTGCGGCTAGGGCGACGCCGATGGCAACGGTTATGCGGCCCATCTCCATGGCCCAGATCCTAGCACCGCGGCCATCGTGGCCGTGACGTTTCGCCTATTCAGGTTTGCAAGCTGCTTTTCTGCGTACCGCAATGTCCGCTATCGGCCTTGGATTCAACCGATCGACGCAACGGTTCGTCGGTATCGCTCGACGGGTGTTTCGTAGCCTAACGTCTTGCGGGGCCGCTCGTTCAGTTGGCGGGCAACTGCATCAAGCTGAGCTTGAGAGATATT